>REAR01000095.1 GCA_004295245.1 Sphingobacteriales bacterium
AGTGTGTGAGAGCCAATAAAGCCGCAGCCACCGGTAACCAAAATTTTTTTCATTGCTAATTTTTTGCAGGTTAGTTTGTAGATGATTCAGGCAAAAACTTAATCTTCCAACAGGTTCATTAAATATTGTCCGTAACCACTTTTTAATAATGGTTGCGCTAATTTAAGTAATTGCTCTTTTGAAATAAACCCTTTGCGCCAGGCAATTTCTTCAATACAAGCAATTTTAATACCCTGGCGTTGTTCTATTACCTGTACAAATTGTGAGGCTTGCATCAGAGAGTCAAACGTACCGGTGTCTAACCAGGCAGTACCTCTATCTAATATGGATACTTTAAGTGTGCCGCGGCGCAGGTATTCTTTATTTACATCAGTAATTTCATATTCGCCGCGTGGGCTGGGTTTTAAATTTTTTGCTATAGCCACCACCTCGTTATCGTAAAAATATAAACCCGGCACGGCATAATTGCTTTTGGGTGTTGTGGGTTTTTCTTCAATTGAAATGGCTTTCATATTGCCATCAAACTCAACGACGCCATAGCGTTCGGGGTCGCTTACATGGTAGGCATATACAATGCCTCCATTAGGTTTTGTATTGGCGGCAAGTGTTTGGCCTAAACCAGAGCCGTAAAAAATATTATCGCCTAAAACAAGGGCTACTTCATCTTTGCCAATAAACTCCTCACCAATTACAAAAGCCTGAGCCAGGCCGTTGGGCAAAGGTTGTTCTGCATAGGTAAACTTTAACCCCAGGCTGCTACCATCACCAAACAGTTTTTTAAACAAGGGTAAATCGTGCGGGGTTGAAATGATGAGTATTTCATTAATACCAGCCATCATAAGGGTAGAAAGCGGGTAATAAATCATGGGTTTATCATAAACAGGCATTATCTGTTTACTGATGGCATAGGTAATAGGGTGGAGCCGGGTGCCGGATCCACCGGCCAAAATAATTCCTTTCATTGCAATAGGTTTATTCCTTTTTTGGTATAAAACAAATAACAGATTTCCTTCAAATTTATTGTAAAGTATTAAAAATGAGAGCGAAGAATTAATAGTACTGTGGCTATTTAAATAAAAACCTGTAGCTGAAGATTCAATATAACGTCATAACCGTACGTATTTTGACCTTAATTTTATTTTTAACAGGTAGCACAGCCAACCAGACAGCTTGCTAGCACGTAAATACCATCTAACAAAGTAGTCTTATCTATAGAATTAATTCATTAAAACATGCTCTTGCAGATGTATTGGTTTAAGAGCATGCTGGTGTAATTAGGTATTTTCAACAAATTTATTAACCCTTTTTTTGACATCTGATGCAGCACAGGGTATCTGAAATTGTCTTAACTTACATGGTTACTATATGTCTGGAATGACGGAAGAAACCATATTACAAGGCTGTTTGCAAAACAATGCCAATGCCCAACGGGAGCTGTACAACAGATACAGCCCTAAAATGCTGGCAGTGTGTTATCGTTTTGCGCATAGCAGAGAAGATGCAGAAGATATGCTGCAGGAAGGCTTTATAAAAGTCTTTACGCAAATACATACTTTTCGCAGCCAAGGGGCTTTTGAAGGATGGATAAGAAGAATAATAGTGCACACGTGTATCAATCACTTAAAAAAGAACAAGCGGTTTAATGAGAGTGTTGATTTGATACATGCCACCAGTTTGCAAGTGAGAGAAGACAGTGTTCCTTCCATCGTTCAGGCCAAGCAAATTTCAGAATGCATACGGTTATTGCCTATTGGATACAGAACAGTTTTAAATCTTTACGCCATTGAAGGTTATAACCATAAAGAAATAGCAGGTATGCTGGATATTGAAGAAAGCACTAGCCGTTCTCAATACACCAGAGCAAAGCAAATGCTGGAGGATATTTTAATAAGAAAGAAAATTTTACAACGGCCAGTTAAAAAATTCCCTTTCTTAAGTGCTTTTGGGCAATAATTGATTCGGATATGAAAACATGTTTCTTTATAAGTCCGTGCTAACTTAAAACCAGGTAATGGAGCGTAATTTTTACAATGAGGATTTTGAGCAGTATTTAAAACAACATGCCGACCAACATAAAATGTATCCGTCTGACCGTGTGTGGGATAATATTAATACTACCCTTCACCCACGAAAAAGATGGATTACCTTTGGCCTTTTGTTTTTACTGATTCCCGCTGCCCTGTTTATTGGCAGAGAAGCCGCTTTAAATAATTACAGAAAAGCGGTTGCCAACATCAACAAAGATTTACCCATTATTTCAAATGAAACTGTTACAAGCGATCATACATTAAATCCTGTTGTCATTGAATCTGCTCCAGTAAATCAGCCTTCAACACAAGCCCAACCATTAGCTATTGTTCATAGCATTTACAGACAAGAAAATACTATGCCTGAGAAACAGGTAAACAACAATATTTTGCCTTACAACAATTCGGCAATAAGTTTAGAAAACATCGGTTTAACTTATTCAAACGAACCTGATATACAACCTGCCGGCAGTTTACTAAAAAGCCGTGCATCGTCTGTTATCAATAGTACCAAAACAGATAAAGACATTTCTGCTACATCAGATAAAATGCTTTCTCTTAAAGAAATGTTGCTTGTGGCACATAAAACACAACGGAAGCCGGTGCTGCAAAACCAAAATGCTGTAATTACTATTACAAAAAAGCAACCATCAAAATGGAGCTTGCAATTATATGCAGGACCTGTAGTTACTTTCAGAAAATTAAGCAATGCTCTTAATCAGGATGAGTTTGCACCAGTTGCAATTACCTATGCAGGAGGAAATTTAGATGCATTTGTAGATCATAAACCCGCTATTGGCTATGAGTTTGGTGCCAAGGCGCAGTATAGACTGGCACCCGGCATAAAATTGCAGACCGGATTACAGCTAAATTACTCCCGTTATGCCATTGGAGCTTATAACTACTCTCCAGAAAAGGCAACTATTGCATTAAGCCGTTTCCCCAATGCACCTTCCAGAGTTTCTGATTATACATCCATCAGGAATTTTGAGGGCTATTTTCCGGAAAACATTTACAATCGCTATGTTCAGTTAGCGGTTCCTATCGGCGCTGAAATATCTTTATTGAACAGAAGAAAAATACAAGTAGGTATTGCTGGAACGGTGCAACCTGCATACATGCTTAATACAAGTGCTTTTCTTATATCAGAAGATTACAGAAATTATTTATACAATCCCGATCTTGTACGCAAATGGAATGTACACACCAGCTTTGAAGCTTTTGTTGCCTATCAGGGTAAGAACCTGAAATATCAACTAGGCCCGCAGTTTCGTAAGCAATTAATGAGTAGTTATACAGATAAATATCCAATCAAAGAATTTCTTACAGAGTATGGAGTACGCCTTTCTATATCTCGCCCCTTTGGTGGCAAACACAAATAATTAAAGCGCTCATACAAACGAAATATTAAAAGCTGTTAGCAATAACAGCTTTTTTATTTATTACTTACTTTGTGGCGTAATTTTGATATATGAAAAAAATGCTCTTCTATGCCATTGCCATTGGTTTATTTGCATGTAACCAACCCGGCAACAATAAACAAACCACAGAAAATAATGAGTTGGCCGATACAAATACACATAATTTTTTTCCGGTAGCCAATTATATTGCCGGACAAATAAAAGTAATTGACTCTTTACAATTACCCATTAGTAAAAAAATTACAGTTGGAAAATCTGAATCCATTATGGCTGCAGATATCAAAGACCTGATTGAACAGGCTAACCAATTTCAAAACCCCGACTTTACCCAGCCGGGCATTCGGGAGCGTTATAAAGAAACCAGTTTTGCAGATCAAAGCATTCCCTCAGTTACATTTAACTATACCACCACAGACACAGCCGCAGCATTTCAAAGGGTAGACGTAATAATCAGCCCCGATCCGGTTAAAGCAGATAAGGTGCGCAGCATTTATATGGAAAAGTATTTTTTTTTGGCAGATACCAGCATACAACAAAAACTATTTTGGAAAGCAGATAAGCACCTTTTGGTAATAACTGAAAAAAAAATAGCTGGTCAAATATTACCAGTACAACAGCTTAAATTAACCTGGGATCCTACAGAATAAGTTTTATACCGAAATTACCCAGCACAGATGACAGCCGAAAATTTCAGAAACATTGCGCATAAAATTCCATCCAGCCCTGGCATTTATAAATATTATAATAGCCAAGATGATTTGTTATACGTAGGCAAAGCTAAAAACTTACGAAAAAGAGTCAGTTCTTATTTTAATAAAACGCAAGTAAGTTATAAAACGATAGAGCTGGTAAAAAGAATTGAGCGCATAGAATTTACTATTACTTCTACAGAACAGGATGCGCTCTTTCTTGAAAACTCTCTCATAAAAGAGTTCCAGCCCAAGTATAATATTGACTTGAAAGATGATAAAAGCTTCCCTTTTATTGTCATTAAAAAAGAACCGTTCCCCCGTGTATTTCTCACCCGCAAAAAAATTAATGATGGATCAGAATACCTGGGGCCTTTTACATCCGTTGGCCGGGTAAGAGAATTACTGAATTTTATTAAACAAAACATTCAGCTAAGAACGTGCAAACTTAATCTGAATGATAACAACATTCAAAAAGGCAAATTCAAAGTTTGTCTTGAATACCACCTGGGCAATTGCAAAGGGCCTTGCGAGGGGCTGCAAACAAAAGAAGACTACAATGAAGGGTTGCAACAACTAAAGCACTTGCTAAAAGGCAACCACAACCCGGTGTTGCAGCATTTTAAAATAGAGATGAAGGCTTTTGCTGAAAACCTGCAGTTTGAAAAAGCAGAAATGGTTAGAAAAAAAATTGAACATCTTGAAACCTACCAGGCAAAATCAGTTATTGTTAGCAAACATATAGGCAATGCAGATGTGTTTACCATTTTAAGAGAAGATGCCACTGCCTATGTTAATTACTTAATGGTGCAAAACGGTACCATTGTGCAAACACATACCGTACAATTAAAACCACATCTTGATGAAGATGATGCAGAAGTATTAAGTTTTGCTATTGCCAACATAAGAAGCAATTTCAATAGCCGGGCAACAGAATTAATACTGCCTTTTGAAATTGAATACCCAGAGCCCGGCATTACCATTACCTTACCAAAGGCCGGCGATAAAAAGAAGCTGTTAGAGCTATCGCTTGAAAACGTTAACTACTTTAAACAGGAAGCCCGTAAAAAAAATAGCTTGCAGCTTGAAGGAAAAAGCGACTGGCAGTATAAAGAAATTGTCTATCAACTGCAGCAAGATTTACAGTTAACCGTTGCTCCCATACATATTGAATGCTTTGATAACTCAAACTTTCAGGGCAGTTATCCGGTATCTGCCATGGTTTGTTTTAAAGATGGTATGCCCAGTAAAAAAGACTACCGCCACTTTAATGTAAAAACAGTAAAAGGCATTAATGACTTTGCCACTATGCAAGAGGCCGTTTACAGACGTTATAAGCGGTTAAAAGAAGAAAATCAGCCGTTTCCTGAACTGGTAATTATAGATGGCGGAAAGGGCCAATTAAGTGCCGCATTGCAAGCTATTGCCAATTTAGACTTAAACGGTACAATGACATTGGTAGGCTTGGCCAAAAACGAAGAAGAAATATTTTTTGCTGGAGATAAGCAATCGGTAAAACTGCCTTACAACAGCGAAAGTCTTAAACTCATTCGCCGCATCAGAGATGAGGTACACCGCTTTGGTATAACCTTCCACAGAAACCAACGCAGCAAAGGCACTTTTAAAAACGAGCTGGAAAACATTGAAGGTATTGGCAAAGCAACAGCAGATGTTTTGTTGCAACATTTCAGATCTGTTGCCAATATTAAAAAGGCAAATCTTGCCGATTTAACTGCTCATGTTGGTGCCGCTAAAGCAACACTTATTCAAAATTATTTCGCTGCTTCAGCTTCTTAAAATAATAGTATTTATTATGCTGCCAGCTATAGAATAAACATGTAGCATCGTTGCTACGCTCAGTTCATCTTTTAGTATACTATTTAGCTATAAAGAAAAAGGAGAAAGTAAAAAAGTGGAGTATTGATATGCAGTACAAGTGTGCGACGCAACAACTGTTGCACAAAGGGTTGCAGTTGACTAAAAAAATAAAGGGGCCAGGATAGAAATCCAGCCCCGTTTTTAAAATCCAATATCCTATGAAAAACCGAGGTAAAAATAGGAAACAAAATGCATAATACAATGCATGTTGATGGGTATTTTTTTATTGTGTGATCCTATAAAAATCATTTGGTTATAAAGCAAAATGGCATCGTAAAAATACGATGCCATTTTGCTTTTAGTTATTCTTTGTCTTTTAGTACGACCAAAGGTCTTGCTCGTAGTTAAAGATTTTCTCTTTCATATTTTCACCTTCTAACAAACGTAAGATGGGGTCTTTAACATAACCCTCAATATACAAATCGTTAGGGTTTTCTATGGTAGACTTAATAATGCGGCTGGCAAACATGCGGCTTTCAAAAAGCTCTTCCCAGCTCATACGGGCACCATAGTTTTTACCATTGTATGCTTCAAATCGGGCCAGCAAAGGACGCAAGTCAGGATAGTAAATCCAGAATAAAGGTGTTACTGCTCTAAATGATCCATCTGGGTTTTCGATGGTTTGCATAGGAGCAATTCCTAAAATGCGGGTGTATAATCTTGAAGATTCTTTATCAAATACCACATCTTCTTTCACCCAAAATTTTTGAATTTTATTGGGGTCAAATTCGTTTACAATGATAGAATCTTTCAAGATTCCTTTTGAACCATCCGGATCTTTAGTCCAATCCGGTACTTGAATGATAGTTGGTTCTCCAACTAACTTCTTGGTAATATCCTTATAAGGCAAAGGAGTGGTAAACCGATCATCTACTGTAGAGAACGCTGTTACTTCGCCGCTTTTAATAGCATTTAATAAGATAATTACAAAACGTTGGTTACCGTTATCATCTTCTGCTTTGTAAACAAAGGGCAGGTTCATTTTTTCACGAACATCAATTTCTCTCCAAATACGCTGGCGGTAAACCGCATCATCTTCACGGATGTGTTCGTAATTTAATGGAGTACGTTCCTTTACCAGATTTCTTTCAATGGCATTGTCATTACGCAAGCTTTTGCGAATGGTGCCTAAATCTAATTCTGGCTCAGGTATAACCGGTTTAACGGTGTCCTTAGCAGGTGCTGCAATGGTAGCAGCAGCATCGCTGGTGTTGTTTTTATTAGTAGTTGTTTTTTTGGTGGTGGTTTTTTTCTTTGCAGTACGCTTTGCCTGTGCCTGCACATCAGTACCGGCCACTGCTAACACAGCCACTAATAAACAAAACTGGATGATTCGGTTTCTCATTGTTTTCTTATTTATGCTATTACTTTAACGTAAAGAAGGTACCGGGAATTGAACGAACTTTTCCATCTGGTCCTTTTACACGAATATTATCAAAAAATACTTGTGAGCCTGGTTTTGCTGAACCAATCAGGTTGTTAGCAGCAGTCCAACGAGGACCATCAACAGCCGCTTCCTGGTAAATACCATTTACGTAGCCGCCAACTTTATATCCTACAACCTGAAACGCAGCATCAAAATCAGAATCTTTTAATTTAGCCAACATACCACCCATTGCTTTAAATTGGGCAGAAGGTATTGGGCCACTTTCTACACCACCCACCGATACAACCGGATTAGGCAGCATTTTACAACGCAATTCAAATTTGTATTGAGTGCCATCTGCATTTACTGTAACGGTGCCGGGGCCAACAGAACTTGGAACAATTACATAATCATCCTTTCCTGCTTTGGTAATAGAACCGTTGGTAAAGCTTACTTTAACTTTCTCACTACCCACACTACCACCAGAAATAGTAACAGGGTTGTCAACGCCTAAGTAAACCACATTCATTTTCTTTAAGAAGATAGAAGCTCCGGAAGCAACACCTACAGTGTATTTTACTTCCTTAGTAACACGTTCAGGTGTTCCGTCAGGTTTAATAAATTCAATTACCACATTTACACTTTTAGCGCCTGTACCACTAGCTGTTGATTTATATATTGCAGTACCTTCTGCAGTAAGTGGCATAGTTTGTCCACCAATAGTAATTTTAGGTTTTGCAGCATCGCTAAAAGCTCCTACGCCTGCAGTTATTTCAATGTCATCACCTGGCATAGCATACGTTGTATTAGAGGTTGCTATAGCCTGAAATTTGTTATAAACCAGTTTTACAGCACCAATCTGCTCATGGCAATAATCTACAATCTGAGATTCTGAGTTTCTAACATCGTTTTGAAATTTACTCAGTATTGTAAGTGCAGCAATGGTTGGTGTCATATGAAAATAGTTCTGAGTCCATCCGCTGGCATCATTACTATATTCTTTACCACCTTGACCTTTGGGTACATCTACATTAATTGGAATTGATTTTTGAAAATCTTCAATATCCTTAATTAATTGCTTTTGAAAAGTAGGATTATCAGCAAATTCATTTGGCTTTAAAACACCTATTAATTGCGTTTTAAACGCAGCAAGTTTGTTATATAACTCTTTGCCCTTTCCCTTTTCGTCCATTAAACGAATAGCAGCATCAAGGTTATCTTCTTTAAACTCCTCTTCACCTTTATCGTTTACCCTTAAGTCAGATTCTTTTTTAAGTTCTGTCTTAACGCTTTCTATATAGTTATATAAGTCAGTTGATATTTTTTTTACTTCATCAGCTTTAGGCTTCCAAACTTGCGCTTTAGCCTTAGTCTGCTCATCATTTAATTTTTGTTCAAATGATGCATATGTAACATCATTCTTATCGCTAATGATTTTATTTGAAGTAGCGATGCTATTATTAACGGTTTTGAAGGCATTCAGAATTTCAGAAGACACGTTCAATGCTAACAAAGCTGTTAACACCAAATACATCATATTGATCATCTTTTGCCTGGGCTCTTTAGGTAAAGCCATGGGTGAAGTATTTATTAATTAGTAATCAGGTTTTCCATTTTCATTTGGGTACAGGATAAAGGATTGTGAACTATAGCTAGTAAATTCTCTTTTATTCCCGTTTAAATTATCTACCCTGCATAGCACTTAGCATATTGCCAT
The DNA here is from genome assembly GCA_004295245.1 of Sphingobacteriales bacterium. Lineage (GTDB taxonomy): Bacteria > Bacteroidota > Bacteroidia > Chitinophagales > Chitinophagaceae > JACMLD01. The sequence continues at coordinate 9,099 of REAR01000095.1, forward strand.
AAATGCCATTCAAGCTGCTTAAGTTTTTAGCCAGAATTGCAATTTGATCTTGCGTTTTCTTAGCATCATCTACGCTACCCTGCATTGCTTGTGAAGCCTGTGCCAGGTTGCTATAGAAATTATTCATTGCTTTCAGGTGGTTATTGGTATCCTGTAACTCTAATTCATAAATAGTATTTAAACTAGATAAATTTTTAGTTAATACCTGTACCTGACCATGAAACTGCTTGGTAGATTCAGATGCATCGTTAAAAGATTGCATGGTTGCAGCAGATTTAGTATAGGCATCTTTCATAGCGCCTAAAGCACCTGCAGCTTCTTTTGTTTTTGCTGTAAAATCGTTTGTAGAAGAAACTACATCCGTAGCATCTTTAATCTGACTTACAGTAGAACCAAATTTTTGAAAACCTTCACTTAATTTTTTTAGATTGGCTGGAGTAATATCTGCTTCCTGCATCATCTTATCCAAAGAATTTAAAGCAGGGTTGCCCGCATTACCCATTTTAGGTAGGGCTTCTGCAATAGCAGCCATTTCACCTCCGGGAGGCGGTAAGAATGCATATACTAAGAATATAGCAGCCTCGGTTAATAATCCTATTGTTAACATCCAGTCTGCAAATGGTTTGTGCAAAATTTTTGCCCATGCCCCAAAGATTACGACAGCGGCACCCACGCACACTATCACGTTTACTAATTTTTCGGTTGATTTACTTGTTCCAGCCATAGTTTTCGTTTTTAAGAGTTTTTAAACGGGTTTAGAGAATAAGTATCTGATTTGATTTTTTTAAATCAATGAATTGAACGAACCTATTTTTAAAAAATTTTGTTCAAAATGTTAAATTATCAACGGCGGCCTTGCATAGCAGGCAAGTCAATCACACAACGGAATCCGATATATGATTTACAAGTGTCCTGGTATTCGTAGGTGCGGGTTCCTGTCTGAAGGAAGTAACCAACATCTTTCCAGCTACCGCCACGCAATACTTTCCGCTTCATCCTTGGAGGATCGGAATCTTTTGCATTGTAGCGAATATCAGGGTTCATATCGTGTTGGAAATTGTAGCCACCTTCATAGTATAAAGAAGAAGTCCATTCTGCAACATTACCAGCCATACAGTACAAGCCAAAATCATTAGGCCAGTAACCATCAGCTCTAACTGTATAGAAACCTCCATCTTCAGGATAGTTGCCACGGCCTGGCTTAAAGTTAGCCAATAAACAGCCTTTCTTATTTCTCAGGTAATAATTACCCCAAGGAAACATAGATTGAGAACGACCGCCTCTTGAAGCATATTCCCACTCAGCTTCTGTAGGTAAGCGGAAATCCGATTCCTGTGCTCTTTTTTTAGATTCCAGGAAAGAGTTCAGATAATGTGTTCTCCACTCACAAAATGCTGTAGCCTGGCTCCAATTCACACCCACAACAGGATAATTACCAAATGATGGATGTGAAAAATATCGCTTCGTCATAGGCTCATTGTATGAGTAAGAGAAGTCGCGAATCCAAACTAATGTATCGGGATAAATGCGTACATCTTTTTTGATGATGAAGTTAGAACGAGCTTTACCGGCATTTTCTCTGCGGGCAGCTTCTTTAGTATCAAAGGTCTCTGAATGATACACTAACTTATTAGGATCAATTTCTTTTTTTCCAAAAATTCTGTTTTCAGGAGTAACTATTAGTTGATCTATTTTTTCAGTGGTAGCTTTATCACCCCACTTAATAGTTTGTGCTTTTTTCCAATCTACCAAATCAACACCATCAACACTTTTAACATAACCCATCAGCTTAGCGGCTGTTGAATCACGTACCCAGTTTACAAACTGGCGATATTCGTTGTTGGTAATTTCAGTGGCATCCATCCAAAAGCCATTGATAGAAACTTGCTTATTACGGGCTGTATAAGCATAATTCACATCCTCATCGCTGGGGCCCATGTGAAAGGTGCCTGGTGGAATGTATACCATACCAGGAGGTTTGGGTAGAGAGTAACGACCGCCAGGTGTAACACCGTGTAACTGACCGTCGTTGGCTAATCCTTTTGAGGACTTACCTAACTTACCACAGCTTACCAGAAACACACTGGCAACTGCTACTAGCAAAGACAGGTTTTTCATTTTCATAATATTAAAGGGTATTCGGCAAATATAATGTTTTGACAACATTGACTACAAGTTTAAAAATTAATTTTGGGTGTTCAAATAGTAAATTCCCCGTTTAACAGAAACGTGTTTTAAGTTTAGTTTATTGTTTTAGGGGGAAACTTAATACCAATTTTTCACTTTTCTTTAGTTCTCAAGTTGTTGGACTAATTCCTGGAGGGTATTTACGGGAGTAATACAATGTGAATTTTCGCATAAATAAATCAGTGGCGCTTCTTCAATTGTCTTGCCCGCAAGTAAGGGAAAACCATTATCAATAAGGGTAGCGGATTGAAGTATTTTGTTGGGCATGAAGATATATAAAATACCTTTCAGCAATTCGTTAAAATTTCTACCGCTGATCACAATTTCCTTCCAACCCTTTGCTTCCAGCATCATATTATTTGCCCAAACTCCAAAAGATACAGGGTACCTCGATACCGGCCCCTCAACACTTTGCATCATTTTTAAAGCTCGTTGTTTCCACGCTACTTTATCAAATACGTGGCCCAAATAGTTTAGGTTTCCTGCCATTACCGCATTACCAGAAGGCATGGCCCCATCATAAACCTCTTTTTTTCTAAAAATTACATCCAATTGTTCCTTAGAAGTATAAAAAAAGAACCCCGTTTCTGCTTCTGAAAAATGCAACACTACATATTCTGCCAACTCTTTTGCCTGGTACAAATAACTGCCGTCTCCGGTTATTTCCTGCAAATGAATGCATGCCTGAATCAGCAACGCATAATCGTCTAAAAAAGCCAGCGACTTACCTTCGTTATTTTTATACGAATGATAAAAAGATGCCCCATTTTTACTTTTAAAATGACTTAATAAATATCGCATATTTCTTATAGCCAATTCTCGGTAAAACTCGTTTTGGGTGGCTGCAAAAGCTTTGCTGAGCGCTGTATTCATCAAAGCATTCCATCCTAAAATAAGTTTGTCATCTAAACCTGGCTTAACTCTTTTTTCTCTTGCCTGCAGTAATATTTTTTTGGCCTCCGCAATCCGTTCTTCCAGCACACCAACCGTAATACCAAGTTCAGCTGCAATAACAGTTTCGTTACTCAACTTATTTAAAATAGATACACCCTCCCAATTACCGTTTAATGTAACATCAAATAATTGGCAAAACCATTCAGCATTTTGTCTAAGTAGCTTTTCAATTTCGGTTTTAGTCCAAACATAATAACGCCCTTCCTCGCCTTCGCTGTCTGCATCAATTGCTGCATAAAAACCACCCTCAGCATTTGTAAGTTCTCTTAATAAAAAGTCAATTGTAGCAATAATTCCTTCTTTATACTTTATGTGGCCGGTTACCTGGTATGCTTCACTCAATATTGTTACAAACAATGCATTATCATAAAGCATTTTTTCAAAATGAGGTACCAGCCATTCATTATCGGTTGCATACCGGGCCAACCCGCCACCAACCTGATCGTAAATGCCACCAAATAACATTTTATCAATACTTAAAGTAGCCTGTTGCAGTGCGGCCTCATTCTTATAAAAATGATAATACCGCAATAAAAACTGAATGGTAAATGTTTGAGGAAATTTTGGGGCATGTCCAAAGCCTCCTTCCGTTGTATCAGCAGCCTTTATAATATTGTCAAAGGCCCGGTGTATCAATTCTTCTCTGTTTTCAGTTGCAGTATTTTTTGTATGGATGCCGAAATTATTGGCATTAACCAGGTGTTGTGTTAAGCTTTCTGCCTGTGCATTAATATCATCTCTTTTATTTAAAAAAGCATGGCTAACCCCTTCCAACACTTCTTTCCACGATGGACGGTTATGCACCCGTTGTGGCGGAAAATAGGTGCCTCCATAAAATGGTTTTTTATCGGGTGTTAAAAAAACATTCAATGGCCAGCCACCCTGCCCAGACATTGCCTGCAGGGCATCCATGTATATATGATCCAGATCGGGCCGTTCCTCTCTATCTATTTTAATATTTATGAAATTTTCATTCATAATAGCTGCTGTAGCGGCGTCTTCAAAACTTTCCCGCTCCATTACATGGCACCAATGGCAAGCCGAGTAACCAATACTTACCAATATCACTTTATCCTTATCCTTTGCTAGTGTTAATGCCTCCTCTCCCCAAGGATGCCATTGCACGGGGTTATATGCATGTTGCAAAAGATAGGGGCTTGTTTCATTTATTAGTTTATTGGGTTGGCTCATGGTAGTTTTTTGTGTAGCCGGCGGTAGTGCAGTGGTCAGCAGTTGTTGCGTCGCACACTGCAACGGCAGTAATGCTGTTAAACAAAAATACAACTGCCAGCTGCTTTGGCTACTGCTAAATTAGTGGAAGCAAATTATATTAATTGCTGCTACCTGCACTGCAGATGAAGTGATTGCGACGCAACGATACTGCCATGAAAAACCATGGCTGGTAATATGCCATTATTTCTTTGAGAGATCGCTTAAAAATTTATCTAACGCTGCCACCATAGAAGGAGCTTGTGGCAGGGGAGCTTTAATTTCTAATTGCAGACCGGCTTCTTCAATGGCCTTAGATGTATTGTTACCAAATGCGCCAATAAAAGTGCCGTTTTGTTTAAAATCTGGCAGGTTATCAAAAAGGCTTTTTACACCGCTGGGTGTAAAAAAACAAATTACATCAAAAACTGTTTTTTGCAGCACATCTTTAACATCGCTGCTAATGGTTTTGTACATGAACGGGGTGGCAAACTCGCAATTATTTGCTTTAAGCCAATTAATGATTTCATTGTCCTGCTGATTTTCTGAGCAGGGGTATAGAAATTTTTCGTTTTCCTTATGTTTATTTATTACATCAAACATACTTTTATTGGTGCCATTGGCGCCATAAAACACTTTGCGTTTGCGGTAAAGAATAAATTTTTGAAGGTATAAAGCCACGGCTTCTGTAATACAGAAATACTTGGTATCCTGAGAAATATTTACTTTCATTTCTTCGCAGGTGCGAAAGAAATGATCAATTGCATTACGGCTGGTAAAAATGACGCCGGTAAAAGCGGCTATATCAATTTTTTGCCTGCGAAAATCTTTAGAAGGTATAGCATCTAATTTGATAAAAGGATGGAACTCCAGCGTAACATCGTATCTTCTGGCCAGTTCAAAATAAGGAGACTTATCAGAATCTGGTCTTGGCTGGGTAATAAGGATCGTTTTCACACTTTTACCGGATGCAGGTTTAGCGCCGTTCTTCACCATGTTAAATACAAATATGGATTCGCAATAAAAAATTGTTTACAAAAAACGTTGCAGCACCTTATACATCAACAAAAGGGGTGCTATTTCAAAGGCGCAAAGGTATATAAAAAAGTGAAACTGACTAACTTTTACTTCTCTGCGCACGGGGGCAAAAGACACCAGGTAGCGATACACAAAGAAAAGCAGCACTATTGCAAAGCCTGCGGTTATTAATGGGGGCTTCCACAAAGCTGGCGCAAAAGCCAACATGGCCAGCACTGGCAATAAAAAAATGCCCATCAGTTTATTTACCAGGTATACTATAAAAATATAAGTTGCTGCCGCTTCTTTCATATTAAACACCCAACCGGTAAATCTTAAAACCAGATATTTTACCAGGTATGTTATAGCTACCACGCCACAGCTGTATAGCAATAACCACCAAAAAGAAAACTGTTGTAACAAGCTATAATGCTGCAATACAAAAAAAACAAACAGCCCGCCCGAAAGCACAAATAAAATATTAAGTAACAAAGAAGGCAGGGCAGCTTGTAATAACTGTTCTCGTATTTGCTTTTGTTTTAAAGAGGCCCGAAAAACGAGTGAAAATATATTTTCAAAATAGCGGGGAAAACTTGTTTTTATAATACCCAAAAAAAAGAAAAGACCTGCAAGCAGGTAAAAAAAATGGTCTTCATCTGCATGTAGATGCTCCGACTCTATGCGGGGTACCGGCCTGCCTAAAAAATTAAACCAGGGGTGTAGTTTTAAAACACTGCTATAACTTATTCTTCCGGTAAAGTTGGTTTGTTTTGAGGGCAACTGACTGCTATCAACTTTTATTGCCAGCGAGTCAATAATCTGTTTTGCGGGTAAAGAATCGGTAACAACAGCAGCGCTAACGCTTCTTTTTATGCTATCTCTGTTAACATACAGGCTACCGGTTTGCTGGGCATTGGCGCCTTTGATGCTGGCAAGCACCACCCCTAGCAACCATATAATTTTAAAACACCATTTCATTTAAGCATGCAAAAATAATAGTATGCGGCTTTAATTAAAAATAACTTACAAATCCAAGATGAATTTTGGACTGTCGCAGATCAAACTTCACATCGTTGCGCTTGCCGGTGGCGTAAGATATATTAAAAATACCTGCTTTTGTTTCGAAAGATAAACCCAACCCTGCACCAATAAAACTATTTTCTTGCTTTAGGTTAACACTGTTGTTTTTTGCCCAGGCGCCATCTGTAAAAACAAAAAAGTATGAATTGGTGCCCACCAAATAGCGATACTCTGCGGTTACTACCGTGTACGCCGATGCAAAAATGCTTTCCTCATCAAAGCCTCGTAATAATTTATAGCCTCCAATCTGAAACAACTCATTTCTGAAAATAGTGGGGCTTTGTATCCAACCTACAGTAACAGCAGTTTTTAAAACAGATTGCCTGGTTAAAGAAAAATACCGGGCCAATACGGCCTTCAACTTAAACTGATAGGTATTTAGTTTTATTGAATCGTATAAAGAAGCATATTGAAACCCGGGGTCTTTCAGATTTACAATCACATTGTTCTTTCTTATTTTTCTTAACCCAGTAGCCGTATTAATATAAAACTCAAACCCTTTACGAGGGTTTAGCCGGTAATTTGTTTTGTTTAATTCATACTCAATACCAATATTAGAAGCACTTACATCAATTTCGTTAGGTAATCTTTTAAGCAACCGCAAACTGGCCGTATCTACACTTAAAAGATTGGTGCGTGCCGCCTGAAAATAAATTTTACCGGTTTGATTAACAGATAATGCATATAAAGCACCTAGTGTAAAATTCAGGTTTAAAAAAGAAGAGTCCTTTCTGAATAAATCAAAGGTGGTATTAATACCAAAAGGAGTGCCGGCAATATACGGTTGCTGGTATTGCAGGTTTAGCCTTGGCGACTTTGGCTGTATCTGCTGCCAGTTCAATGCCATCAACTCTCCGTTACCTAAAACATTGCGTAGGTTAATATTCGCCTCGCCGGTAAACATCAATTTGGTACGCACATTTTCATAGCCGTTATTAGCAAACTGGTTAGCTGGTAAAAAGCCTAACAATACATTTACCTGGCTGCTCTTTTTGGGCTGCAGGTACAGGTTCACCAGCGACCCCGTGCCCAGCATGGTTAAATCCCAGGGCTGTTGCTGCTGCACATAACTAAGTTCTGCAATACGCTTATTAATATTCTGTAGTTTCGATTTTTGATAGATTGCTCCGTTTTTAATATCCAGGTAGCGCTGCATAAACAGGTTATTAATAACAGCTGCACCAAAAATGCGGATGCTATCAATTTTATACAATCGCCCCCTGTTTACATGTAAAAGTGCCGAAAAGCTGCCATCGTTTAATTGAATGCTATCTAACTGCAAGGCCGCAAACGGATACCCATTGTCTTCAAAATAGTTCAGCAGGTTTTGCTGCAATTGCTGCAGTTGCGCCAACTGCAGGGGTTTGTTTAAAAGTGCCTTTGTATTCCAACCGGCTTGCTGCAAAACAGCTTCATCTTGTTTATTGGTGTAAATAGCTGCTAATTGATATTGCTGCCCCACAAAAAGGTCAATATGTGCTGTTGCAGAATCATAATACAAACTATCTATAGATGCTGCAGCAAAGCCCTTCAATTGTAATTGCGTACGCAAATTGTTAATATAGGTAAAACATGCTTCTCTTGAGGTAAAAGAGGTTTGCAACTGTAATTCTTTTTTTATAAAAGCCGTATCTCTGTCAACCGGCAAAACCTGCAAGCGGTATTGCGCTTGCACGCAATAATTGCCCAGTAATAAACCAGTGCAAATACACCACTTAATAAAAACAGATACTATTACCTTTGGCATAAATTTTAAAGGGCCTAATTAATTACAAATGTATGGCGGGCATTTATCTACACATTCCTTTTTGCAAAAAAGCCTGTCACTACTGCAATTTTCATTTTTCTACCAGCCTTGGTTTAAAAAACGATTTAATAGCGGCTTTATTGAAAGAAATACCCCTGCAAAAAGATTATTTACAAGGCCAGCCCATTAACACCATTTATTTTGGCGGCGGCACCCCTTCAATTTTAGAAGCCCCGGAGCTGGAAGCTTTGCTAAATGAATTAAACAAGTATTATACTATTAACAGCCTTGCGGAAATAACCCTTGAAGCCAACCCAGATGATATTACAGAAACAAAACTGTATAACTGGAAGACCTTGGGCATAAACCGCCTAAGCATCGGCATTCAATCTTTTTTTGAGGAAGACTTGCTTTGGATGAACCGGGCACACAATGCTGCGGAAGCCCGCAACTGCCTGGCAACTGCCACCCGCTATTTTCAAAATATTACCATCGATCTTATTTATGGTTCTCCACTACTTACTAATGAACAGTGGCTGCAAAACCTTAGCATTGCCAACAGTTATAACATACCACATCTTTCCTGCTACGCACTTACGGTAGAGCCTGATACTGCCTTACAAAAAATGATTGCCCTGCAAAAAAAAGAAGCGGTTGACAGAAAAAGAAGCGGTTGACAGTGATAAACAAGCCCGGCAATTTTTACAATTAATGGATTGGGCCAGCCAGCACCAATACGAGCACTACGAAATTTCAAACTTTGCAAAAACTGGTTACCACAGCAAACACAATAGTGCTTACTGGCAAGGCGTGCACTACCTTGGCCTGGGGCCATCGGCCCATTCTTACAATGGCAACAGCAGGCAATGGAATATTGCACATACCCCGCAATACATAAAAGCCCTGCAGCAAAACAACCTGCTTACAGAAACAGAACAGCTAACCGCAGCACAGCAACTGAACGAAACCATTATGATTGGCCTGAGAACAAAAGAAGGTATTAACCTTTTGCAGATTGCTACACAATTTGGACCACAAGCTGCGCAGCAAATACAAACCGCCGCTGCAAAACATTTGCAGCTATTGCATTTACAGCAAAACAACCATCAATTACAGTTAACCCAAAACGGAAAATTGTTTGCCGATGCTATTGCGGCCGATTTATTTGTGTAACCAGCAGTAGTATTCCATAGCTGCATCGTTGCGTCGCACACTTCAGCTAAAGAATATATGATCATACATTTCAACTGCACAAGTGTGCGACGCAACGGATGCTGATTAGTGATATGAAGCTGGCAACAAACTATTATTGCACATTACCCATAGTATTATCTACTGCTTGCAGCAAAGACATAATTACCGGATAGAACTCGTGTTTCTGCGGATGTTTAGCAGCAAGGTTACTGCGTAGACGATCAAAAGTCTCTAACAGATTTTCTTTTGAAACACTTTCTAATTGCAATACGCCGGCCTTGTGTATTTCAAAATCGTCTTTTAATAAATCAATAATAGAAACTTCTAAAATTGCAGATAATAGTTTTACATGGTGCACAGTAAGTTGTGTAATATTATTCTCTATTTTACTATAAGCATTTTGAGAAATACTCATTTTCTTAGCCACATAATCCTGCGAGTAATTTCTCATCTCTCTGTATCTGCGTATTACACTACCTGGCATAACATTAAGTTTGAGTAAATAACAGTAAAAAAAATGAAAGTTTTGTAGCTAATATTATAAATGGCCGTATGCCAATAGCATCGGCTTAATGCATGCGGCCCTGCCTAATGAGATACCCCACCAACTTAGCTATACAAACTATAGCTAATAATACGAGGAGTGTGGTGGAACTAAAACCTGTAAATGATACTGGCATAGTTGTGTGCTTCTTTATTTTTAGATGTACAGAAGCACAATAAAGTTACAAAACTTTACATCAAATTTGCTTCTATTACGTTAAAACCGCTACGCGGGGGCAACCCTTGCCACAAAATTTTATAAATGGTGGCGGCAATGGGCATATCGGCTTCAATTTCTTTATTTATAAGGTACATGCATTTGCTTGCATTGTAGCCTTCTGCCACCATATTCATTTCTAATTGGGCCGCTTTTACTGAGTAGCCCTTACCAATCATAGTACCAAAGGTTCTGTTGCGGCTATAAGGGCTGTAACAGGTTACTAATAAATCTCCCAAATAAACGGAGGCTGCATAGTTTGCTTGTTTTTGGTGCGATACCGGATCTTCTTCCTGGTGCACCCCAACCTCTATATTGCGGATGCCTACTTTTCTTAAAAAGCCCGCCATTTCATCGGCAGTATTGGCAATTAAAACGCTTAAAAAATTATCTCCATAATCAAGCCCATGCGCTATGCCTGCGCCCACCGCATAAATGTTTTTTAAAATTGCTGCATATTGCACACCATACACATCCAGATTTACAACCGTGTTTATATACTCTGTTTTAAAATGCTTTGCCAAAAAAGCAGTCTCTGTAGTGGTGGCACCAGAAAATGTGAGGTAAGATAGTTTTTCTGCCGCTACTTCTTCTGCATGGCAAGGCCCCATAATAGTATAGTAATCAGACAAAGGATGATTGTAATGCTGCAGCAAATAATCGTTTAACAACAAATTTTGTTCTGGTAAAATGCCTTTTACAGCAGATATAATTTGTTTGTTTTGCAACGCCCCTTGAGGCAATATTTTTAAAGTATCTGCAACATATGCAGAAGGTACTGCTATAATTAAATGTGTACTGCCGGCCACCACTTCTTCTATATTGCAACTGGTATTTACAAAAGCTGTATCAAAATATGCTGAGCTGAGGTAATTAGGGTTATGGTGTCTTTTCTGAATGTGCTGTGCAATGGTTTCATTTCTTACCCACCAGTTAACAGCATGGCTGTTGTCTGTTAAAATTTTTGCCAATGCTGTTGCCCAGCTGCCACTACCTATAACACCAAATTTAAACATAGCAGTTCTGTTTATAAAAGAAAAGCGTTTGAGGAACTAAGGTAATCCTCAAACGCTTTCTGCGTAAATATTTTATAGCTAAACTTTAGTTTTTACTGTTGCCCGTATCAAACAGTTTATCTTTCTCCACCACTTTTACTTTCATATCATTCTTTAAAATTTTACTTACCGTTCCGTAAGGGCCGGTAATTACGGTTTCATCTCCTTTTAAGCCGCCAATTATTTCTATGTGGTTAATATCTTGTATGTCTGTTTTAACAACTACCTTTTTAACTTTACTGTCTTTATCTAAAATAAATACCACTTCTTCCAAATCGTCTGAAGCAGCTTTATTTTCATCACCCTCACCCTCGTTACCATCTGCAGGTTTATCTTTTGGTTTTTCTCCAGTAGGTTTATCAGTGCCTTTTTCTCGGGTAGTAACGGCGTTAAATGGAACCGACAGCACGTTTTCGTGGCGTTTGGTTTGTATATCGGCACTTGCACTCATACCCGGCCGGAAAGGGAAATTTTTTGGCTTTGCCGGGTCAATAAGGTCTTTATATGAATCGGGCAGAATACGAATTCTTACTTCGTAATTGGTAACATCTGTAGACCCTGCTGAGGCAGATAGCGATGCTGCACCTTTATTACTGCTGGCAATTTGTGTTACAATACCTTTAAACTTTCTTTTATTATACGCATCTACTTCTATAATAGCAGAATCGCCTAAATGCACTTTTGGTATATCATTTTCACCCACATCCACACGTACTTCTATTTTACTCATATCTGCCACTCGCATCATTTCTGTACCTACATTAAAACTGTTACCAGCTACCCGTTCCCCTTTCTTTACACTTAATAAAGAAATTACGCCATCCATTGGTGCGGTAATTACAGTGCGGCCCAAATCTTTTTGGGCACGGGTTAAACTGGCACGGGCACTTTGCACACTGGCCTGGCCGCCAACTATATTTTGCTTGGCAGCATTTAAACTAGCCTGCGCCGTACGGTAGGTATTCTCCGCCTGCTCAAACTCTGCCCTGGAAATAACTTTATCATCTAATAATTTCTTTTGCCGATTGTATTGGTTTTGTGCCTGCTCTAAAGTTGCCTGCAAACCTTCTAACTGCGCTGCTGTATTAGAAACAGAAGCTGCCTGTTGATTTACTGCTGCCGCCGCCTGGTCTTTTTGAGTGGCTAATAAATCTGCAAAAATTTTAGCCAGTACCTGCCCCCTTCTTACACTATCGCCTTCCTGTACCATCAGTTCTGTAATTTCTCCAGAAATATCAGGGCTTACTTTTACTTCTATTTCCGGATATACTTTTCCGCTGGCTGTTACTGTTTCAATAATGGTTCTTTTAGCCACTTTTTCTGCGGTTACCTTGGTGCCCTCGTCTTTACCTAATGCACCAGATTTTTGTAATGCAACCAAGGCTATCAGTAATACGCCTACTCCAATTAATATCCATTTTAATTTCTTGTTCATAATATGTAGTGTTCTGCTATAAAAAAATTTGTTGTTATTGTAATTTAATACCAAGCCCTTTGTAAAACTCCAGCACTTTCATTCTAAACACATAATCAACCTGGCTTGACAATACATCGTATTTAGCCCGGGTTAAATTATTTTGGCTGGTAAGATAATCAATGGTTGAAAGTAACCCTACATCATATCTCTTCTGCGAAAACTCAAATGTTTTTTCTGAAGTTGAAAGGGTTTTTAAGCTGGCATTATATTTTTGCAAAGCTGTTAAGGCATTGGTATACGCCAGGTAAATATCTTGTTTTAGTTTTTGGTTGTCCTGGTCTTGCTGCAATTGTGTATTAAGAAGGTTTAGTTTGCTCCGCTCCCAACCAATGCGGTTAACGCCCCCATTAAAAATGGGCACATTTAAACTAAAGCCCACGTTCTGCCTGAAGTTTTCACTCAATTGTTTACCAAACCCATCCCGGCGGGTGGTAACAGATGTGTTAAACAACGGCGCCTGTACCGAATAATCTGTACCGCCTACATTTACTTTAGCACCTGTGTTTACAAAGTTTCCGGTAGGGGTTTGAGATACAACGGGTATTTTATTATTAGCATAGTTAGATGCAAGGCTGCCAAAAAGCGATACTGATGGATACAATCCGCCCCGTGCAGCGGCCACATATTTTTCGCTGGCTTTTATTTTTAAATCGTTTACTTTTTGCAATGGCATATTAGCTAGTGCTAAAGCGTAAACCGCATCTGGCTGTAACTCGCCAATTTTTTCTACCGGTATTTTATCAAGTGGGGGCATTACCACATCAAAACTGGTGGCTGCATCTAAGTTCATTACTGCTTTTAATTGCAGTTTATTTTGTTCTAAACTGGCCCTGGCAGTTACAAGTGCTGCACTGTCTCTTGCCAGTTGGGCTTCAACATCTAACGCATTCAGTTCTGGCAGGGTACCAGCATCTACTCTTTTGCGGGTGTTATATAAATTGTCTTGAGATTGCTTTACTGCCACGCCTGAAATTCTAACCTGCTCATTACTGGTAAGTACTAATAAATAGGCGGTAGCCACATTCAGCGCAATATCATTTTTAAGTTTATCTACATTGGCTTCTGCTGCTTTTAAATCTAACTCGTTCCCAGCAATGGTGTTTTTAAGGCTAAACCAATTAAACACATTCATATTGGTGTTTAGGTTATACCCAGAGAATAAAAGCTGCTGCGTGGTAAACTGGTTGGAGGTGGGGTCAATAGAACGGCCATTATTTACCCCAAAATTGGTGGAAAAGTTGGCGGTTGGGTATTGCGATAGCTTGTTTTGCTTGAGTGTTAATGCGGATAGCCTTGCCTGAACATCGGCCTGCTTTACAGATACATTATTAGTAAGTGCATAATTCACACATTTCAGCAAATCCCATTGTTCTTGTGCTGTGGTGCGGGTGCCGGCTACCAATAATAGTAATAGTAACGGCACGCAAAATTTTTGGTTCATGCAACAAATTTATGTGGTAGCTAAGGTTGTTTTACTTTTTTGTGACAAACGGACTTAATTTCTTTTACAGGGCAATAAAAATAAGGCATTTATTTAATTACCTGTTGATAGTTGCACTACCGCCGAAGGGTGCGACGCAACGGCTGCCCGGTTATGAACAGCCGTTGGTTAACTTTAAAAAATGCCACATGCTTAGACGTGGTATTAATATAGAAGGTTACCAGCTACAAAACTTTTTGGGGTCTTGGTTGCGTCGCACCCTTCAACGGCAACAATAACTTCAACTGTTTGACGCATGAACCTGCCATTTATTACCAACGCTATTAAAGATTTACTGCCGTTTGGATTTTATGCTGGCATAATTAATTAGAAAATAAAGTGCTATAAAAACAGCCAGCACGGTTAAGCCAATAAGAGCCGCATAATTATTTTGTTTATAATCTAACGCAATACTGATAGCAACAAAAATATAGGCAATTATAAAAATTAATGGCAGTACCGGATAAAGCTTCATACTATAAATGCCAGTGCCATTAAGATGTTTGGTTTTTTTTCGCAAAATAAAAATGGTGCCGGCCGACAATGCCATGCCAAAGCAATCTAAAAAAATAGTGAAGCTTAAAATAGTATCAAACTCTTTTGCCCAAAAAACAATGATTACACAAATAGCGGCAAAAACAGATAGGGATACCGTTAATACATCGGTTTTAGAATTTCGTTGTTTAAATACTGGCGGCAAAATTTTATCCTCACTCATGGCATACATTACCCGCGGGTTACTCATAAGCAATACATTTACATATGCCAGCACACTTAAAAATAAAAAGCCAGATAAAATACGCTCAGCATTTACCCCAAATATTTTAGAGGCCATAATGGCTGCAATATTCTTACTGTCTTTTAATGTTTCAAACCCAATTACTTTAATATATGCGTAGTTAATACTTAAATAAAGTAATATAATGATAGCTATGCCCAAAAATATGCCACGGGGAATATTTCGGGCAGGTTCTTTTACTTCTGCACCAAAGTTGATGGTTTGCTGGTAGCCGCCATACGTAAAACTTACCGCCACCAAGCCAATGCCAAATGCTTTAATATATTCATTAAATGTAGCTTTTGCAGTGGAGGCTGTATTAAGAACAGGCGTTGCACCACTATCAAAAAACAACGGTGCAATAAGCAAAAGAATTAAAACAATTTTTATTATGGTAAGTACATTTTGAGTGCGGGCACTCATTTTTAAACCCAATAAATTAACTCCATAAAAAAGCACAATAGCGCTGATAGCAATAACTATTTGTATAGTTTGTAAATAGCTGGCATTGGCCGCTACTTTTACCCAGTCTGCATTTTTTGACAGCGGAATGGCGATGCCTGTTATATATTCTCCGCCCACCAATGCCACTGCCGCTAATGATGCTGCATTTGATACCAGTATCATACAGTTAATACCAAATGCTATTGAAGGATGATAAGCATATGAAAAAACTTTATAATACCCACCGGTTACTGGTAAGCGGCTGCCAATTTCTGCATAGGTTAATGCCCCACATAAAGCTACCAGCCCTCCGGCTATCCATGCACCAAAAAATAAAAAGGTGTCGGGGGCTACTTTTGCTACATTTAATGGAGTTCTGAAAATACCCATGCCTATTACAAGGCTTACCACTATCATGGTAAAATCAAACAAGTTTAGTTGGCGCTTTTCTGTCATGCAATGAAGATAATGAAATAACGTTTTACCTTTGCTTTTAAAACAACCCTGTTTCTATGATCAAAACCTGCTGCTTTTTATCCATTCTATTTCTCATTTCAAGTACTGCATTTACCCAAAAACCTGTTACAGATAGCAGTAAATTTTTAGACGAAGTAACAATTACTGCATTTGGGCAAAACAAAACAATTAATAATAGCAGTGTGGCAGTAAGAGTGCTACAGTCTAACAATGCAGACCGCGTAAACAAAACCTCGTTGGTAAATGGCTTTAATAGTATTGCCGGCGTACGCATGGAAGAACGCAGCCCCGGCAGTTACCGCATTAATATTCGTGGTAGTTCTTTACGTTCTCCGTTTGGCGTACGCAATGTAAAAGTGTATTGGAACGATATTCCGTTTACAGACCCCGGCGGTAATACTTATTTTAACCAGATTGCTTTTAATAATTTTAACAACATCGAAATTTTTAAAGGCCCAGCCGGCAGTATGTATGGTGCAGGCACCGGTGGCTTATTAATTATTAACAGCTTTGGCAATAGCTGGCACCCTAAAACCACAGAAGAATTGGTTGTAGGCAGTAATAACCTGGTAAATGCTTTGGCAACTATTCAATTTGGCAACAGCAATAATAAAAACAGTATTGCTATTTCTACTACCCGTAGTAATGGATACCGCGATAATAGTGCTATGGAACGCAAAAATATTTTATGGAACAGCCAACTGAAAATTTCTGAACGGCAAACCATTACCACCCTACTTAATTATACCAACCTATATTATCAAACACCCGGCGGATTAAATGCCACAGAGTTTGCTGCCAACCCCAAACAGGCTAGGCCTGCTGCTGGTGGTTTTCCCAGCGCTGCAGTAGCAAAAGCTGCTATCTATCAAAAAAATTTATTGGTTGGCATTACCAGCACCTACCAATTTAATACTGCTTTTAAAAACACCACAGCTGTATATGCAGCATACGCCCAAATAAAAAACCCCACCTTCCGTAATTATGAACGCCGCAGCGAACCACATTATGGTGGCAGAAGCAGTTTTAGCTACACCAAAAAAACAAAACAAACCACTGTAACTATTATTACAGGCATTGAGTGGCAGCAGGGGTACTTTAATACACAGGTTTCAAAAAATAAAAATGGCAACCCCGATACATTACAAACCAACGATGATATTAACAGCAATGTTGTAACCGGTTTTATACAAACCGATATCAATATAGGCGACTCCTGGTTATTAAATGCCGGGGCCAGTATTAATAAATCGTCTATTGAAATTACACGCCTTAACAAATACCCAGTAGTAGCACAAAAAAGAACCTATCAAAACGAATGGGCGCCAAGAATTTCTATGGTTAAAAAATTTACCAGTGAGTTAGATGTATTTGCATCCGTTGCAAAAGGCTTCTCGCCACCCACTATTGCAGAAGTGTTGCCCTCAACAGGTGTTATCAGTACTTTTTTAGAAGCCGAGTATGGCATTAATTACGAAACGGGATTACGTAAAAGTTTTTTTAATAAACAATTGCGTATAGAAGCCACCGCTTACTACTTTAAAATAAAAAATGCGTTAGTGCTGCGTAAAGACAATACCAATGCCGACTATTTTGCAAATGCCGGCAATACCAACCAAAAAGGTTTTGAATTGAGTGTTGATTATTTTAAAGCATTGCACAGTGCTATCATAAAAAATATAGTTATACGTGGCGCCTACACGTATAACTATTTTATCTATGGCGATTATCAGAAAGACAATACCAGTTTTAAAAACAAATTATTGCCTGGCGTACCAAAAAACACCATAAGCCTGCTGGCAGATATAGATTTTGCAAAAGATTTTTATGCAAACACTACTTATTACTATGCCAGCAGCAATTGGTTGAACGATGCAAACACCGCCAGTGCCAAAGCTTATCATTTAATGGCGGCTCGTATTGGCTGGCAACATCGTTTTAAAAAATGGCAATTAAATTTATATACCGGTGCTGATAATATTTTTAATGAAACCTATAGCCTTGGCAACGATATTAATGCTGCTGGTGGCCGGTATTATAATGCAGCGCCTAAAAGAAATTATTACGCCGGCATACAATTGCAGCAGTACTATAAAAAATAAAAAGATGGTGTAGCCAGCAGTAGTAATACTGCGCAGCATTGTTGCGTCGCACACTTCAGCTATGGTAAAGTGTGTGTGGCAAAAGGTTTAAGGCCTTAAACCCTACACCTTTTAGATTATACCTATTCTTATGTTAAAGTGTGCGACGCAACGATGATGCCATGAAAAACAATTGCTGGTAACAAAAAAAAGGTTGGCCAACCCATGTTGTCACCAACCTTCTATCCGGGGATTTACAACTATTTAATCCGCATTGTGCAGCGGGGTTTCAATTAATAAAATAATAGCATCATTACTCAGCGCTTCCATTTCAATGCAATCAGTTTGATATAATGCAAGCGCATCGCCAGCATGCAACAAACGGCCTTCTGCTTCAAACGCACCTACCAGCACAAATAAAAAAGTGCCTGTGTTTTCTTTTGTTGGAGTGTGCACCGTTTCTGCCCTGCCATTGAACTTGGCAATAAAAAAATGATTATCGCCTTGTGGTGGCGCAACCGCAACAAGCGTATTGATATAAGCATTCACATCGTTATACGTTTGTACATTAAAAAAAGGTGCTGTAGTAGCACTTAACCGCAGTTGTATAAAACTTACAACCGTATCTGCAAAGGGATTTTTAATACAAATGCTATTGGGTTGTGTAGCGCTCATTTGTAAGCATTGGCCAGCTGCCAAAAGCGTAGTATTATTAAAAAGATCTGTGTATTCTATGGCGCCAGATACTGGCAGCAGTAACAATGTTTCTGCAGCATTTACTTTCAAAATCATTTGGTGTGCCGGGGCCAGCCAATGTTCATTAAACAGGTACAGGTCTCCAACAGATTTTGATGTACTGTTTTCATTTGTGGTGAGCGTATGCCAGCTGCGGATGCCGGGTATATCTGTCTGCATCCGATTATCGGCCAGCAAAATTTGAGCCTTTGATTGCTTAATCATTTTGTTCTTCTTTTAAAGAATAAATACTTAGAAAAGGTTGTAACTGTAATAAGTGCGTAAGCATTCCGTCTGCTGTTGTTGCTGCTGTTACCGGGGTTAGTAAAAGATAAGGGCTTATAGTATCCAACCAATAATAGGCATCTGTAAAAAATTGTATTGCAATTTTAAATCTTGCTTTATCTTTTATATCAGCATCAATTATTTCAAACTGAAACTGCTTGAATGTAAGAAAACGTTTGCCTAAATTATCGGCAATATCAGGCAGCTTACCTTCTAATTGTTTTAAGTAGCCTACCACTGCTGTGCTTACAAGGCCATGCAATTTTTCTGCACCACTAACATGTTGCAGCAGCTGTTGAAAGCTGGTATATTTTTTTTCCTGATTATAAAACTGCGATTGCATTAAAAATTCAGCATACGCACTTTCAAACACCAGTTGATCCCAAGGTTGTACAGCGCTTGCATCAATTATTTTACGATAGGAAAGTCGTATTATTTTTTTCATACTTAAATTTGGGGAAGCCGCTGTATTTAAAGCAAAAACTACTTCCCCGGTTTTACAACTATCTTTTTACTACGCAGCTACATAAATAGTATGTGTTAAAACATAACCGGCCGCTAAACTACCTGTTACTGTTGCAAGTTCTGCACCGGTGCTATCATCACTAAACACATTATCACTTGCATTGTTGGTATAGCCACTCATGCCTTTGGTATACCCATATGCTGCACCACTGGTATTTACTGTGGTAACGGCACTTGTGCTACCTTCTGGAAAAGCTATTTGAGTTACCAGCAAGGAAGTGCCTGCTGCAGTATAAATATGCACATGTATATGTGTGGCGCGGCTTTGATACCAACCCGGGAAAATGGATTTAAATGTAACCAGGCCATTTGTATCGGTGGTTTGTCTGCCCCTTAAAAAATGTACAGCAGTAAAATCGATGGTTTGCATTGAAGTGCCCCCATACTCAGAATAATAACCATCTTTATCGCAATGCCATATATCTACAATAGCGCCAGCTAATACTGCACAGCTATTATTTTTATTTTTTATAGTAATGTTAGCAGTAAAAACCACTCCCGTTCTATCGTCTTTAATATCTGAACGTACCAGTGTTGTGGGTGTTTTGGTTGGAAAAGGACCTGCTGTTTCTGTAGGGGAAACTGTGCAAGAGCCGCCGCCAGAACCGGAGCCTGATCCGGAGTCTGAACCTGTACCGCTATCTTTTTTGCAGGCTGATAATATTAAGGGTACTGACGAAGCACCTATAAACATATTTCGTAAAAAAATTTTTCTTGATGTGTCCATAACAATTGATTTAGTTGGTTAAAAATGGATTTAATTCTTGTTGTATGCAATTAAAATAGACAAAGCAATAGTTTGTGCCGATAAAGCCTGTTAAGCACTTGTTAAGCAACACTTGCCTTGCTTATTTTAATGAACATTGCAAAAGAACTTTCTTTAATAAATGGACTTGGATAATAAAAACGGGTTAAAAATGTGCCGCCAAATACAAGGGTTGTACCGATGAATAAGAACTTACTGTTTAATAATCGGGCAAGCCATTGTATTCTTCTTACCTAAACGGTAAATAAGTCCGATAGTGGTACTGTGATAATGATCGTTTTTAGCAGGGTTTACAGATTGACTGAAACCATCCAGATAGTCTGTAAAGCTTAAGCGATAAGCAGATTCGGCTGTTACTGCAAACCGAGCGGATAGATTATACCGCACACCTACCCCAATGGGCAACACGGGTATCAGTCTGGGTAATTGCTGTTGCTGATCTTGCAATAGACCTTGAGCCACCGGAGATTCGCTATTGAAATATTCAGTATTCATGTTACTCCAATCTGGTTTAATATTTAAGTAGCTAAACCCCGCCCCTGCAAAAATGTAAGGAGAAAGCCCACGGTCTGCATAGTTGCGTGCCAATGGATTCCATACTAATTGGGTGCTAAGTTCAATAACCGGCGTAGTAAAACTAAAGCTCCGCTCCTGCCGGTATTCCGGATGAGTGTATAAGGCTTCATTACCTCTTAGTTTTGAAAAAAACAAATTACCCCGCACTAAAAAAGAAGCATTTAAAATTTTGCTTCCGTTAATACCTATACTATTTTTTAAGGTTTTGAAAGAACCCAGTGCTGATGGCGTTAAATCTCCCTGATAAATAAAAGGACCGGTTTGTATACCAATTTCATATTGCTGCTGATTGACTTGTGCCTGTACTGACTGGGTTATGCTGCTGCAGATAACCCAACCAATAAAATAATGGATGGTTATTTTCATAATAAAATTTTGCAAGTGTTGTTATTAACACCCGGATGAGTAAATGCTGCAGTAGTATTTGGAAGCTGGGATAAGGAGAAAAGGTTAAAAGGCGGGTACAAATAAAGCATCAGTTATTAGAAGCGCCATTATCAATCCAACAAAGTATAGTGTTTTTTTGTGCCGTTGTTAATGTACTGTTTTGTGGCATACTGCCATTAGTTACAGCAGATCTGATAAGTGTTCTGGCATTAAACACTTGGTTATAGGTAATCAGTTCACCGGGGCCACGGCTACTGCCACTGCCATGACAACCTGCATTTGCATTGCAACTGGTTTGCAGCAATGGGCTTAGATCAGTTGCAAACGATTTTGATGTATCACTGCAATCTGTTGTTATAATAGTATTGCTGTTTTTACTGCAGGCTGTTAATGCAATTAATAACATTGCTAAAGAAAAACTGTGTCTTCTCATAATTTGGTATTTTTAAATCAGAAATTAATTGTTAAAGTAAGAGAACCCGTGAGTGGGTGCGTATAAATAAAAAAGTATGGAACCAAAAAGCAGGATTTAGAATTGTACCATAGGCTAATATGCGTGTATTGACTGGCTAAACACCACAAAGTTTAGTAGTGCAAATAATGTACCGGTCAATACCCCACATGTATCGGTAAAAGAAGATTTAACCTTTTTTCCAATTTTTAATAAAGCTGCTATAGGTTTCGCTTACCGGTAATTCTGTGCCTGAAGAAAGTTTTACTTTTCTGTTGTGAATAGATTTTACTTTATTGTTAGCTACAATATAACTTCTGTGGATGCGGCTGAATCGGGCATTTGGAAGTTTTTCCAATACTCCTTTCAATGTCATCAGGGTTAAAATGGGTTTACTTTGCTGCAGGTGTATTTTTATATAATCTTCCAGACTTTCTATATAATCAATTTCTGAAAGCATGATTTTAAGCATGCGATACTCAGCATATACAAAGAGGCATTCTTCACCAGCAACTTCTTGCTTATTTTTATACATATAATAATCGGCTGCTTTGGCAACAGCTTTTGAAAACCGGTCAAAGCTGATTGGCTTTAACAGATAATCCACCGCATCCAGCTCAAATCCATCGAAAGCATAATTCTTATACGCTGTTGTAAAAATAATCATAGGTTGTACTGTAAGAGAACGCACAAGGTCAAGCCCTGTTATGTCGGGCATATTAATATCAATAAACAACAGGTCTATCGGATTCTTACGCAGGTATGCAGCGCCTGCAATTGCATCTTCAAAAGTATGAACAAGCTGTAATTGCGCACATTGACTGATGTATTCTTTTACAAGTGCCAATGCCAGCGGTTCATCATCTATTGCAATACATTTTATAGGCATGCCTGTTTTTTAAGTCTGTAAAGTTAACTGAACTGTAAAGAAACCATTTCCAGAATTAATATCCAGCAGGTACTTATTAGCATATAAATATTGCAACCGCTGGCGGGCATTTTCTATACCAGTTCCTGTTCTTTCGATCATTTTTTTAGATTCAAACAATCGATTCTTACAGTAAAACGTAGTAGTAAATTCATCTACAAATAGCTTAATAACGATGGTAGCATCTTCATGATTGCTGGTTCCGTATTTAAACGCATTTTCTATAAAGGTCATTAATAACAAAGGCGCAATTTTTTTATTCACGGTTTCGCCAGCTAATTCAAATATAACAGTTGTCTTTTCTCCCAAACGCAGTTTCTGCAAATCGATATAGTCGTTCAAACAACTGATTTCGCTTTCAAGTGCTACAAAATCCGCTTTCACTTCATCAGTTATATACCGCATGATATTAGACAATTTGAGTATGCCCTCTGCGGCCTGCTCATTACGAGTTATTACCAATGAGTAAATATTATTAAGGGTATTAAATAAAAAGTGAGGGTTTACTTGTGCTTTTAAAAAAGAAAGCTCTGCATTTGCCTTATCTGCTTCTGCCTGTATCGCCTTTTTTTCTGTTACCCGCCATTGCCGGGCAAGCGTCATAGCAGTACTTAACGACCATGCCGTTACAAATAAAACAATACTTACAATATCCATTTGCCTTGGTCTTAGCGGCTGCGTTCGATCTGGCGGAGGTGGCGCATCCATAAATGGTGGAGGTGGTGGTGCGTCATTGGGCACTAAGCCATTGGTATGGCCCACCAGATTATCAAAAGGCTTTAAATAAAATACAATGACCAAAAACGCCAGTATTGTAATTGCATACACCAATAATTTACCCTTAAAATATAAAGTAGGTATCAGCACATGAATGTTAAAGTAAAAAACAAAAAGGTATACAAAGCAGAAAAAAAGAAAGGGCATTGAAAATAACAGACGCATCGCTTCTTTCCAATCTGCCGGTGTATGTATAAAACTAAACACCAGGCTAAAGAAAAAAAGCCAACCGGTTACATGGGCCAATATTATTAACAGCCTGTTTCGCATAAATAGTACAAAGGAATATCATTAAAGATAAATTAATACCATTACCCGATGAAAGCCATCATTGTATGGATGAACCAGTAGTTATCTCCCCATCTGTTGAAAACTCTTGCGGCAGCTTAGAACCATTTAATTACATTTGCCCCGAATTCGGTTCCCGCACTTGCGGGATTAAAAGGGAAGCCGGTGTAAGTCCGGCGCTATCCCCGTAGCTGTAATTCCGCTGCAAACGCACACTTTTGAACAACTGCATCCACTGTCGGTATTCTTAATACAAACGATGGGAAGGAGGTTCAAAAGGCGGAAAAGCCAGAAGACCTGCCAGTTCACAGTTAACATTCATTTTGCTTTCGGGTGAAAGGCAGGAGATGTATCAGCTTGATCGCTTTTATATTTCTATTTCTTTTATTTTCCTGGAAGCAGTCACCAAAAAACTTTTCATTAATATGAAAAAATTATTTTTTGTTGTGGCTGCCGTTTCTATCAGCAGCGCACTATCGGCCCAAAAAGACAGCAGTTTTAAAACCCTAGAAGATGTGGTTATTACAGCCACCAAGTTTCCCAAAAAACAAAGTGAAACTGGTAAGGTGCTAACCGTAATCAGTCGTCAGCAATTAGAAAGAAGCAGTGGTAAAGACCTGTCTCAATTATTAAATGAGCAGACAGGAATTATTATTAATGGCGCTACCAGTAATCCGGGCAAAGACAAATCGGTATTTTTAAGAGGCGCCAAATCTGAGTATACAGTCATTCTAATTGATGGAGTTCCGGTAACGGATCCGTCTGGTGTAGGTGGGGCTTTTGATTTACGCCTGCTTCCAATAGATCAGATAGAACGTATTGAAATTTTAAAAGGAAGCCAGTCTACCCTATACGGCAGCGATGCCATTGCTGGTGTTATTAATATTATAACCAAAAAAGCTGGCGCCAAAAAAATTGGCACCAATGGTATGCTTTCATATGGCAGTATGCATACCGTTAAAGCAACTGCTTCAGTAAATGGTGCTACCAGTGTATTAGATTACAATATTGGATACACCTATTTTAACACTAAAGGCATTAGTGAAGCCACTGATAAAACAGGCAATGGCAATTTTGATAAAGACGGTTACAAACAAAATGCGGTTAACATTAACCTCGGCATTAAAGCCACCAGTAAATTAAAAATAAGCCCCTATCTGCGTACGGCAGATTATAAAGGCAATTACGATGCGGATGCTTTTACCGATGGCAATGGAAAATATGAGTCTGACTTTTTAAACACCGGAGTAAACACACAATACCAATTGGCAAAAGGCAGTATTAGTGCCATGTATGGCTACTCAAAAACCAATCGTGTGTTTAAAACTGGTTTCGGAGATTTTGACTATAAAGGTCGTTTCAATAACGCTGAAGTGTTTTTTAATTACGATTTACACAAACACCTGCAACTCCTTACCGGCATCAACTACCAGCAACTAAAAATGCTGGATACCAACGCCGTTCCCAAAAATCCAGCAGTAAACTTTGTAAGCCCCTATGTTTCTTTATATCTCAGAAACCTGCAAGGCTTTAATCTAGAACTGGGTGGTCGTTACAACAGCCATTCAAAATATGGTAACACATTTACGTATAGTTTTAACCCTTCTTACCTTCTTAACAAAAACACGAAATTGTTTTTTAATTACTCCACTGGTTTTAAAGCTCCCACCCTTTCACAACTGTATGGCCAATGGGGCAGTAACGCTAACCTGAAACCAGAAAAAAGCAACAGCGTAGAAGGAGGCATACAGGCAGATCTTGCAAAAGATAAATTAAGCCTGCGTGTGGTGGCATTTAACCGCACTATTAAAGATGCTATTACTTATGGCCAAGGATTTAGTTATATCAATCAGGATAAACAACACGATAAAGGTTTTGAAATAGAACCTTCCTTTATTGTAAATAATAAAATTACGGTACGCACCAGCTATGCTTTTGTTGATGGAGAAATTACTACAAAGAACAGTGGTAAGGATACTACTTATTACAATCTTATCCGTCGCCCCAAGCACAGTTTTGGAATTAATATAGCTATACAAGCAACAGATAAACTATTCATCAGCACCAACCTCAAAACATTCAGCAAGCGTAAAGACTTATTTTATAACCCTGCCAACTTTTATGCAGCAGAAGAAGTAAGCCTGAAAGCGTATGCCTTATGGGATGTATATGCTGAATACGCTGCATATAAAAAGAAGCTGATTGTTTTTGCCGATGCAAAGAATATTACCAACAGCAAATTTACTGAGGTGTATGGATACAACACATTAGGTTTTACAATTAATACGGGTATACGTTTTAAACTTTAATTCATTTACAAAACAAACAATATGAGCTTGCAAAAAATAAACCCCCGCTTTGCTGTACTGGCCATTATTATGATAGTAGTGGCCGCCATGCGCATACCCAATGCCGCTGCATTAACACCCTGGAGCAATTTTACACCCATTGGTGCTATGGGCATTTTTGGTGGTGCTTATTTTTCAAACAAATGGAAAGCATTTGCTTTTCCGTTGATCACTTTATTGTTAAGCGATCTGGTAATTAATATTTTTGTGTACAATGGCCAATATGGTGTAATGTACAACAGCTGGTATTGGGTATATGGTGGCTTTGTTGCCATTGTTATACTAGGCCGTTTACTACTTAAAAAAATAAAACCACTTACGCTTTTATTAACAGGCGCCACCGCCACATTAGCATATTGGTTAATTGTAGACTTTGGCACCTTCCTGGTGGGTTGCACTAATATAATTACGGGAGAGCAGATGGATCATAGTTTCAGC
Source organism: Sphingobacteriales bacterium (assembly GCA_004295245.1). Classification (GTDB taxonomy): domain Bacteria; phylum Bacteroidota; class Bacteroidia; order Chitinophagales; family Chitinophagaceae; genus JACMLD01. The sequence continues at coordinate 35,543 of REAR01000095.1, forward strand.
AGCCTGGTAAAATGTTATGCACAAGGCGCACCTTATATGAAAAATTTTTTCTTAGGCACACTGGTTTACAGCGCAATCATGTTTGGTGCTTTTGAGTGGATGAAAACAAAATACACCAGCCTGCAGTTAAAAGCGGTTTAATTATTTTGTAACCAGCAGCCGTACGCTGCTCAGCTTTTGTTGCGTCGCACACTTGTACATTTGAAATACTATGGCCCAAAGTGTGCGACGCAACAATGCTTAACCGGAGTTACTACAGCAGGCTATATAGCTTACCTGTTAATTATAAAACGTTGTTATTATGAAACACGAAACAAAAGCCTGCAGCCGATGCAACGCAACGTTTGAATGCAAAGTGGGCGATATTGCCAATTGCCAATGCTACGGCATTGAACTGAGCGTAGGCGAAGAAGCGTTTATACAATCTAATTACACAGATTGTTTATGCCGGGCCTGCTTGCAGCAGTTAAAACAGCGCTACACATTATTTGTAGCACAAAAAGTATTGTATGCAAACCGATAGCAGCAATATAATATTAATTACCGGTGGTGCCCGCAGTGGTAAAAGCAGGTATGCGCAAGAGCTGGCATTAGCCCTTTGCCCCAACCCCGGTTATATTGCCACCGCTAAAATTTGGGATGAAGATTTTAAACAACGGGTTAACCGCCATCAGAACGAAAGAGATGAACGGTGGAGTAATTATGAAGAACAAAGAAATGTGGCAGCACTTACTGTAACCAATAAAGTTTGTGTGGTGGATTGTGTTACCCTTTGGCTGACTAATTTTTTTGTGGATACTAAAAATGATGTGCAGCAATCGCTGCAATTAATAAAAGCACAAACAGATGCACTGTTACTGCAACCTTGCACTTATATCATCATCAGTAACGAGCTGGGCATGGGTATGCACGCAGAAACAGACATTGGCAGAAAGTTTACCGACCTGCAAGGTTGGGCCAACCAATATATTGCTGCCAAAGCTGGTAAAGTAATTTTTATGGTTAGCGGCCTGCCTTTAATTATAAAACAATAAACCTTTGAACACTGTTAGCAATAATAAACCCATACCGGCCGTATTTTGCTGGAGCGGTGGCAAAGACAGTTCTTATGCCCTGCACAAAGTAATTACAGAAGGCGTGTATGAAGTTAAATACCTGCTTAGCACATTTAATGGCGTGTACAACCGGCTGTCTATGCATGGCGTAAGAGAAGAACTGATAGCAGCACAGGCAAAAAGTATTGGCCTGCCTTTATTAAAAGTGTATGTGTATGAGGCCGACAATGCTGAATACGAGCAACAGATGAATGCCACCCTGCAATTAATAAAAGAGCAGGGCATTAACACTGTTATTTACGGCGATATTTTTTTAGAAGACCTGCGCCAGTACCGTGAAAATAAAATGGCAGCAATTGAAATGCAATGTGTATTTCCTATCTGGCAGGTAAACACGGCATGGATGATGAATGATTTTGTGCAGCAAGGTTTTCAATCGGTTATTTGCTGTATTAACGATGGCTATTTAGATGCTAGTTGGGCAGGTAGAATTATTAACACCGCTTTTATTGCCGATTTACCAACTACCGTTGACCCTTGTGGGGAAAACGGCGAGTTTCATTCGTTTTGTTTTGATGGCCCCGTTTTTAAAACACCCATACCTATAACCATTGGAGAAAAAACGTATAAACCGTTACTTATTAAAACCACCAACCACCCTACCCCTATTAAAGATGTGGGCACCAAAGGTTTTTGGTTTTGCGATGTATTACCAGATAACAACAACTTATAACCATGCACCTTCAACAACAACTACAGCAAAAAATTAATAACAAAACAAAGCCCCCCGGTGCATTAGGTTTGTTAGAAACTATTGCACTGCAAACAGGTTTAATACAACAAACGCTTACACCCCAAATTAAAAAACCAACTATTGTTGTTTTTGCTGCCGACCATGGCATTGCTGCCGATGGAAAAGTAAACCCCTACCCACAAGCAGTAACGGCACAAATGGTTTTAAACTTTGTGCAGGGTGGCGCCGCTATCAATGTTTTTTGCAAACAAAATAATATTGAGCTGCTGGTAGCAGATGCCGGTGTAAATATTGTTTTTAATAGCGGCACCCCCATTACGCATGCAAAAGTTGCCATGGGCACGGCCGACTATAGCAAGCAACCTGCTATGACTTTAGAACAAACTGCACAAGCTATTGAAAAAGGTGCCGCCATAGTAGAAGCAATTTTTAACAGTGGTTGCAATTGCATTGGGTTTGGAGAAATGGGCATTGGCAACACATCATCTGCAGCATTGATTATGCATTACTATACACAACTGCCATTGGCGCAATGTGTGGGCAGGGGCACCGGTGCCAACGATGCGCAACTAGCCAATAAATTACAAGTATTAGAACAAGCAGCAACGCTGCACCAGTTAATTAATAATAATTACAGCGCAGAAACAGTGTTAAGCAAAATTGGTGGATTTGAAATTGCCATGATGGCGGGTGCTTTTGTAAAAGCATGGCAATTGAATATGATACTGGTGGTGGATGGTTTTATTACCACAGCGGCTTTATTAAATGCAAAACAGTTATTGCAACAACAGCAAGCCGATGCCAATATTTTAACCCATTGCATTTTTGCACACTGCAGCGGAGAGCAGGGGCATGAAAAAATGTTGCAACACCTGCAGGCTACACCTTTATTACAATTAGGGTTGCGCCTGGGCGAAGGAACGGGTGCAGCACTGGCTATGCCATTATTGCAAGCTGCTACTGCCTTTTTAAATGAAATGGCCAGTTTTGAAAGCGCCGGTATAAGTAACAAAGAGTAGTATTGCGATGCCAGCGGTAGTGCTACTATCATCATCGTTGCGTCGCACACTTGTGCTGAAGTGTGCTGACGCAACGATGATGCCATAAAAAATAAATGCCGGTTACATAAAATGAAAAAACAACTACATATTTTTTTTACAGCTGTTATGTTTTACACCCGCATACCCTGCCCGGCATGGGTTAACCACGATGCGGAGTATTTAAATAAAGCCACACGGTATTTTCCGTTAATTGGCTGGCTGGTGGGTGGCGCAGCCGCTGTACTTTTTATTTTATGCAATTACCTGTTTACAACACCTGTGGCTATTTTAATTTCTATGGTAGGTACTATTTTAATGACAGGTGCTTTTCATGAAGATGGCTTTGCAGATGTATGTGATGGCTTTGGCGGCGGATGGACCAAAGAAAAGATTTTACTGATAATGAAAGACAGCCGCGTAGGTGCCTATGGCGTTATTGGCACCGTACTGTTGCTGTTATTAAAATTTACCAGTCTTACTGCAATAGATACTGCAATGCTGTGGAAAGTATTGATTGCTGCACATAGTTTTTCAAGGCTATGCTCCGTGTTAATGATTGCTACCAGCCAATATGTAAGAGAAAATGAAGATGCCAAAGCAAAGCCATTGGCAAAGTCTATTACTGCAAAAGAAATTGTTCCGGCATTGGTATTTGGTATTACACCGTTGGCATTACTGGGCTCTTTTAATGTTTTAATAATTATTATTGCGCCACTCATCGGCACGTGGTGGTTGCGCCACTATTTTCATAAATGGATTGGTGGTTATACCGGCGATTGTTTGGGCAGTATACAACAGGTAACAGAACTATTATTTTATTTAAGCACAATAGCTGTATGGAAATTTATTTAGTACGACATACCACTCCGCTAATAGAAAAAGGTATTTGCTATGGCCAGACCGATTTAGATGTTACTGCCAGCTTTATACAAGAAGCTGTATTTATTAAAAAACAAATACCAGTAGCAGCTTACACTTTTTACAGTAGCCCTTTGCAGCGTTGCAGCAAACTGGCAAACTATTTAGCGGGCAATACACCAGTAACGTATCACGATGATTTGAAAGAGCTGAACTGCGGCCAGTGGGAGCTGCAACCATGGGATGATATACCCCGCCACGAAATTGACCATGCTTTAGTGCCATTGCAACCCAACAGCAACCAGCAGTTATTGTAACCCACGGTGGCGTTATCAGAAGCATTCTTTCTTTTATAACCAATACACAGCTGGCAGATTCTTTTAAAGTATTTAAGCTGCATTATGGCAGCTACAACGCCTTATACGCACCATATTATTGCCAATATTGCCAGCGCCACAGAAACACATAAGCCCAGTTATTTTTAATTTTCTATTAAAGCGCAACGGCTACCTTTGTTAAAACCCCTTTTATGAATTGGGAACTAAAGGATCTTTTAACCGTTACATTTACCTTGTTTGCTGTAATAGATATTATTGGCTCTATACCATTACTCATTTCTTTAAAAGAAAAAACAGGTGGCATACGTGAAGTACGGGCAACACTTATTTCCGGCGGGTTAATGATTTTATTTTTGTTTGTAGGCGAATCGTTTTTAAATATACTGGGGGTAGATGTAAAGTCGTTTGCTGTAGGCGGCTCAATAGTAATTTTTATTTTAGGTTTAGAAATGGTTTTGGGCATAGAATTTTTTAAACCCGATGCCGACCCCAAAAGCAGCACAGTGGTACCTATTGCTTTTCCGCTAATTGCCGGTTCGGGTACCTTAACCACCATCATTTCTTTAAGAGCCAATTATTCTGAAATACCTGTACTGATAGCCATACTGGTAAACCTGGTGGTGGTTTATATTGTATTAAAACTTTTAAACCCTTTAGCAAAAATACTAGGCCCGGCAGGGCTTACCGCAGTACGCAAATTTTTTGGCGTTATTTTACTAGCCATTGCCGTAAAAATATTTGCCACCAACGCCAGCGGGCTTATTAAATAAAAATTGCTGCAATAAAGTTTTCGTTTTACACCTGCAATTGTTGATATTTGCCCACTGAATTTTACCGGCCTCGTAGTACAATGGATAGTATAAGGGTTTCCGAAGCCCCAGATCCAAGTTCGATTCTTGGCGAGGCCACAAAAAAAATCATGATCTTATCATGATTTTTTTTATTTTCATACCGCTCCACTGAAATTGCATAAATAACACCCCGTAATAATCTGCCCCTTTTCTGCTACGCATTTATTTTTTAACCATAAAAACCAACTATGCGCAAGTATCTTTTTTTTGCCGCAGCATTTATGTTACCTGCTGCAATTTTAAATTCCTGTAATAGCACCCCACCTGCCAGTACCATCGGCACTGCCACTACCACACCAGAAGACCTGGTGAAAAGAGGCGAGTATTTAATAACTACTATGGGCTGCAACGATTGCCACTCACCCAAACGAATGGGCGCAAACGGACCGGAGCTGGTGCCAGAATTATTACTCTCTGGCTACCAGGCAGAAAGCCCGGTACCTAAACCAGATTTAACCAGTGTAAAAAACGGCTACCTCGTTATGTCTCCAGATTTAACAGCAGCATACGGCCCCTGGGGCACCAGTTATGCTGCCAACCTTACCAGCGACTCTACGGGTATTGGCTTATGGACCGAAGCACAATTTGCCATCGCACTTAAAAAAGGAAAAGCAAAAGGTTTAGATAGTAACCGCATGCTATTACCACCCATGCCATGGACAAATTTCGTAAACATAAAAGACGAAGATTTAAAAGCCATGTTTGCTTACTTAAAAGCAACAAAGCCGGTTAAAAATTTAGTGCCGCCGCCAGTTCCACCCACACAACCTTAATAAAATAATAAGCCCCGCAACTGCGGGGTTTTATTTTGTAACCAGCATTGGTAATACTAATCAGCAGCTGTTGCGTCGCACACTTGTACTGAAGTTGCAGTGTGCGACGCAACGATGATGCCATGAAAAACCATTGCTGGCTACTAAAATAATTGTTTTATTGCGGCTTTAGAAAATGGCAAAAAAGGCAGGCTGCTTATTAATAACAGGTCTTCTGCAAAAGAAGTTTCATTATCAAGAAACTTAAAAATTGCTGTTGCATCATTCTTTTGAAATAGCTTGGTAAAAATAGTAACCCCTTCCAGTTTATTATGTGCCAATAAATGCAGCAGCACACTATCGTAAAACTGAAAGCGCTTTGCAGTTAACGCTTTATTGGTAAAAGGCTTTCCTGTTTGTATAATAGCAGCAGCAATGGCAGCCGTTCTTTTTTGTATAAACTGAAAAGTATACCCACTGCTACCCTTTGTTTGGCCACCAATGGTACCAATATAAATAACATTACCATTATAGGGTTTAAACTTATAATTGGTCATGGGTATAATACCAAACTCTTGTTCTTTAATAGTATAGTCTTTGGTAAAATGTGCTTGTATATAGGTGTGTAGTGCCGCATTGTATGCTTCTGGTGGCAACAACTGCTTTGTAAAAAGAGTGTACTCAATTAAAGCTTTGTTATTGGCAAAAGGCATGGTATAAACAAATGTAGTGCCGTGCTGTTGGCTTACTCTAAAATCCATAAAGCTGGCCTTGTTACTATCAAAGCAGGGCACCGTTGTTTCAATAGTCCACCCTTTAAAATGCTGTAACAGGTAGTGTTCATTGGGCGTTTTTAAAGAAGGGCTATTAAACACAATACTGCTGAAAACATAGTTGGCTGTAAAAACAGCATTGGCAGTGGTAACGGTAGCACCATTGTGCAGGGTATTAATTGCAGTAACTGCATCATAAATAACTGTAATGGCAGTTTCTTTTTTTATTGCTTCAAAACAATAATTATAAAAATCAATGCCGTGTATCATTTTATACTGGTACGGGTTTATGGCATAGGTTTTAGAAAAGCCGGGGGCCATAAATTCTATCTGGTTCCAGCGGTTATGCACCAACGGTTCAAATAAACCTGTACCAGCCTCCCAAAAACACCAGGTACGGTCGTTGTGTTGTTTAGGTGCTTTATCAATTAATAAAATAGAAGTATGCTGGTGAATACCGGCAGCCATTAGCCGCATTAACAAACTAAGGCCTGCAGCGCCAGCGCCTGCAATAATAAAATCGTAATGTTTTTTTTGTGCTGACATTTAATTAAAAACGTGTACGGTTTGCGTACACGTTTTATAGCGTTCTAGCTGTTTATTATTTTGATTGTTGAGCAGCAAACTCACGATCTCTTTTTACTTTTTGCCAATATTTTTTTGCGGCATACAACATGCCAAAAGATTCTCCATCTTCTTTTTCTAAATGTTTGTGGTGCATTTTATGGGCCCACCGAATGGTTTTTACATAAGGTGTGTTCCAGCGGGTAAACCATTTAAACCGCTGATGAATAATTACATCGTGCACCATAAAATAAGCAAAGCCATAAGCCATAATACCAAACCCAATAGCTTGCAGCCAGTATACTTCATTAAGTGTTCCAAATAGAATACATAAGAAACTGGGTACGGCAAAAATGACAAAAAAGGCATCGTTTTTTTCAAAAAAACCAGGGCCTTTTTTATGATGGTCTTCATGCAAGTACCACAAAAACCCATGCATTACATATTTGTGTGTAAACCATGTGATACCCTCCATTATAAAAAATACGCCTGTAACAATTGCGGTGTATGCTAACCAATGCATTTTAAAAATATTTAAGCAATTTCATTAATCATGTTTTCCTGCCACCATTTCTCAATTAGCGGAAACGCTATATGAAACCATGCTGTATATTTTGATGGGTGTGATGCCAGTGATTCTTTAATATCCTGCATGGATTTATAACAATAATCGTGTACTTCATCTGTATTTGAAACAATGGTATTTTCATAGATACCTGTAAATACATGATCAAACTCAAATTCAGTCAGTCCGTTATCAAATTCTTTTTTATATGTAAAATCAAAAACTTTTGTCAAGCTGGTGGTAAAGCCCATTTCTTCTTGCAAGCGGCGGTTGGCAGCATCAATGGTTGCTTCTTCGGGTCTGGGGTGGCTGCAACAGGTATTGGTCCATAGCCCTCCGCTATGATATTTGTTAAGAGCCCGTTGTTGCAGTAATAATTCTCCCTTGCTATTAAACACAAAAACACTAAATGCCCGGTGCAATACGCCTTTTCTATGCACTTCCATCTTTTCCATGGTGCCTACCGGTTCATCCTGCTCATTTACTAAAATTATTTCTTCTGTATTCATTGCTTGCATGCGGCACAAATGTAACCAGTAATTTAAATAAGATTTAATTGATTTTTTAACCCTGCTCTTAGTACAATTAAGGCCTTGCTATAGTTGGGAATGCGGATTCTTTCCTCAAGAATACGGGATGGCTGTGTTTTCTTTATACGCTTAAATAATGATAAGTAGTATTTATAAGCCACATACACTCCAAATCTGGCCTTCATGGGTAATTGCATAATGCCTGCGTAAGCATCATTAAAGTCTTGTTGTATATCCTGTTCTATGCGGCATTTTTCCTCGTAGGTAAAATTATTAAAATCGCAGCCAGGGAAATAAACACGATCCATTCCATTATAATCTGCCTTCAGGTCTCTTAAGAAATTTACTTTTTGAAAAGCAGCCCCTAAAGACCGTGCGGGTGTTTTTAAATTATTGTAGTCGTCTTTATTTCCTTCACAGAAAATGTATAAACACATTAAGCCTACTACTTCTGCAGAGCCATAGATATAGTCTTTATAAGCCTTGCAATCATATGCTTTTTTTGAAAGATCCATTTCCATACTATGAAAAAAAGCTTCAATCAGATTGCGATCGATATTATACTCATTAACGGTTCTTTGAAAACTGTGAAGTATCGGGTTAAGGCTAATGCCCCTATCCAATGCCTCGTATGTTTCCTTTTTAAATTGTTGTAACAAATAGTCCTTATCAAAGTCATGAAAAGTATCTACTATTTCATCTGCAAAACGGACAAAGCCATATATATTAAATACAGGCTGCCGCAACTCCTGGTGCAGTAGTTTAATAGCAGAAGAAAAAGAGGTACTGTATTCCTCTGTAGTGGTGCGGCTGCATAGCTCGCTTACTTTATGAAATAATTGTATCATGCTTGTACAAGTTACTTAATTGCCTTAAAAACAAGATATCTTGTTTTACAATCTTACGTTCAACTATGAACGTTTGGATTTAGCTACCAAAATGTTTCACAACTTCATTTGCCACTACTTCTCCGCTTATGAGGCTGGGCGGCACCCCTGGCCCCGGCACGGTTAATTGCCCTGTATAAAAAAGGTTGTTTACTTTTTTACTTCTGCAGGATGGTTTTAAAACAGCAGTTTGCATTAAGGTATTTGCTAAGCCGTATGCATTCCCTTTAAAACTATTGTAAGCACTTACAAAATCGCTGTGGGCAAAAGATTTTTTATATACCACAGCACTCTTTATTTCCTGGCCTGTAATTTTCTCCATTCTGGTTATGATCTTATCAAAATAAAAATCTCTGAGTGCTTCCGTATCTCCGCTAAGCCCTGCTGCTACGGGTATTAAAAGAAAAAGATTTTCGCATCCGCCTGGTGCTACCGTATCATCAGTAACGGATGGAGTGCTTACATAAAATAAAGGATTTTTGGGCCAATCTTTTGTAGTATAAATTTCTGTTGCATGGGGCTCAAAGGGCACATCAAAGAAAAGTGAATGATGCAGGATGTTTTTTAGTTTTTTGTTTAGGCCCACATAGTATAAAATGCAGGAAGGAGCCATTACCCTTTTATCCCAGTATGCTGCTGAGTATGACTGGTGTGAAGCCGGGAGTAATGCAGATTCTATAAAATGATAATCAGCGCCGCCTATTACCACATCTGCCTGCCATTCTTTAGTAGTTGTAGTTACTTTTTGGGCAATATTATTTTCTACTGTTATGGCTTTTACGTTCTCATTAAATAGAAAGGTAACGCCTAATTCTACCGCTAGTTTATGCATAGCATCTACAATGCTAAACATACCTTTTTCGGGGTACCAGGTGCCACCCACGATGTCTGCATAATTCATTAGACTATACAATGCCGGTGTATTTTCTGGTAAAGCCCCTAAAAAAAGCACCGGAAACTCTAAAATCTGACGGATTTTTGCAGCTTTGAAATACTTATGGACATGTGTTTTCATTGAAGTAAACACATCCAGTTTGAAAACGCCTTTAATAACCTGCCAGTCTAAAAACTCTGTAAGCGACTGACCGGGTTTAAACACCAGTTTTTGTATACCTACTTTATATTTATAAGCTGCTTCTTCCAAAAATTTTTCTAGTTGCAATGCAGCACCAGGTTCGATATTTTCAAAAAGCAATTTTAGTTGCTGCAGGTCTGATGGTATATCCATAGGTCCATCTGGCCAATAAATTCTGTAAGAAGGTGTAAGGCGGGTGAGTGAATAATAATCGGCTGTTACTTTGCCAAATTGCTGAAAATACCGATCAAACACATCGGGCATCCAATACCAACTGGGGCCCATGTCAAATGTATATCCTGCTTCTTTTAACTGGCGGGCTCTGCCGCCGGGGCTAGCATTTTTTTCTAATACTGTTACCAGCCAACCAGCTTTTGCTAAGAAAGATGCTGCAGAAAGACCCGCAAACCCGCTACCTATTACTATGGCTTTTTTTTTCAAGTAACTATTAATTTATAATGCTTTGTTGCCACTTCATTTACCGATGAAGTGATTGCGACGCAACGATGATACCAGTGGCACTACAGCTGGTATTATTATTTGATAAGATAAGAAAGTTTTTTAGAAGCGCTGTATTTGTTCTTTTAGCAATTTGCGTGCAAAATGGATACGGCTTTTAATGGTACCTAATGGCTCGTTTAAAACATGTGCAATCTCGTGGTATTTATACCCATCAAAATATAACAAAAAGGGATTTCTGAAAATTTCGGGCAGTTGCTGTACTGCTTTCTGAATTTCTTTGAGTTTGATGGCTGCTTCTGCACCATTAGCAACAGCAGGCTGATTTTGATTTAAAAAATACTCATTTGGGGTACTATCAATAATGGTGTTTTGCTTTGCCTTTCTACGATAATTATTAATAAAAATATTACGCATGATAGTGTAGAGCCAGGCTTTTATATTGGTGCCTACATTGTATTTTTCTTTATTTGCCAAGGCACGATACAATGTTTCCTGGTAGAGATCTTGCGCAGTGTCATTGTCTCTTGTAAGAGTAACTGCAAAAGGTTTTAAAAATTCTGCATTGTTTACCAATAACTGGTTGAACTCGATCGTTGACATAATATTCTGTTTAATAATTACAAGTGCAAATTTAAACAGATTTTTTGAAGGCAACCAAATTTTTGTTTAATTATTTATTAAATCTATTAAACAAAAAATAACTGAGGGCTATTTTATAAAGTAGCTACATATTCAGTTACTTCTGAGAGTGCCCTTTTAAAATTGACGTTGGCGGGGACCTTTTTTTTGTAGTGCTGGGTAATCTGACCAGATACAACTAATTTAAAATCATTCAGTTTTATCTGTACCTGCGTTAAAAATCGCTCAAAATTGAAATTAGCTGCTACTGCTGTTAGGTGGCTGTACAAGTAGTCTGGTTTTTTTAATCGGGCAACAAACTCTATATCAGAAACAGGCACATTTGCACCAAGATATAATGTTTTTACCCCCCGGGCTTTTAACATATAATACATGTATAATAACCCTAGTTCATGATGTTCTCCTTCTGGTAAAAAAAGTAAAACAGTTTTGTTTGACTGCAAATGTGTAAAAGCCCCTTCGATACCTACGATGAGTTTTTGCCTGATTATATTGGTAACAAGATGCTCCTGAGCAGGATTAACATGATTGGTAAGCCACAAAATACCGATGCGCTCTAAGAAGGGGAATATAACCTGTGTGATTGTACGGTCGATCCCTTTTGAATTGATATGATTATCCAACACCTGCTCAAACTGCTCCATATCCAAGTCAATCATATGTTGAATGAGGGTGTTTACAATACGCTCTTGCTGCGCCTGCATACTTGAAAGCGAGAGTAATTTTTCCTTTATCTCACCCTCAGACATCTTGTCTATATGAGAAATTTTATACCCATATTTATTAAGGAGAGAAATGTTCAATATAATTTTCAGCTCATCATTACTGTAAAACCGAATATTGGTTTCAGTTCTGTTGGGTTTAATAAATGAGTAGCGCTGTTCCCATATTCTTATGGTATGCGCCTTGATACCCGACAGGTTTTCCAGATCTTTTATTGTAAACGCATTCATACCATATATTACAATATCAGTTTTAAATTGTTTAAAATCAAAACTAAAATATTAAACAATACGATTTTGTTAACCGAACTTTCTAAAATCAATTTCATTAATTAAACAACTAGTAGCGCTTAAATAAGCCTAGCGCTTTTCAATTAGTGATAAAAAAGATGGAATTAGCCTTTGAGGGTACCTAAAAGGCTTGTTAGCAGCTGCTGTACTTGCTGCAATTGTGTAGTTATATTGTGATGAGACTGCACAAATTGCACCCCATGGGCTCCTAAGTTTTGTGCGTAAGAAGTATTGTTAAGTATTGATTCTATGTGTGAAGTGGCCATTAGGATGTCGCCCGGGTCATAAATCAACCCGGTATTGGCATGTTGCACTATCTCTTTTACTGCACCCACATTGGCGCTGATGACGGGTTTGCCCGCTGCCTGTGCCTCCAGCAAAGAAACCGGAGTTCCTTCGTTGCTGGAAGTAAGCACAACCATATCCAACCCATTCATAACTTCTGGCATATTATTTTGCCAGGATGTAAATGTTACAAATGCCTTTTGAGGGTTTTTAGGAAAGTAGGTATAGGGAATAGACAAATTGTTCAGTTGCTTTTGCAACTGCAACCTTAGCTGAAGACCGTCGCCCACAATAAAAAAACGAAGTGGTTTTGAAGGGTAGTGCTTTAATGCTGCAATTAATCGGATAAAGAATTCGTGATTTTTAATTGGTGCAATTCTGCCTACAATGCCAATGGCAACTTCATCATCTGCAACAAAATACTTTTGCCTGAATTGTTGGCGTAAACTACCATCAGCATCTGCAAATACGCTGGGCTTAATACCAATGGGTATATGCACTAATTTATGCAGTGGCGCTATTTTGTAAATAGCTGCCAGCTCTTGCTGTTGCTTTTTACTTACCGCAATAATGCAGGTAGTTTTAGTAGCCACATACCGTTCTAGTTGCATTACAACACTTGAAACTATCTTGTTGAAATATCCGGCAAAAACATCGCCATGATAAGCATGTATAATTACAGGAACTCTTTTTTTTGCAGCAGCCAACCTACCAAGAAAGCCCGGCTTTGCCCCAATAGTATAAATAATAGCGGGTTGGTATTGGCCAATTAAATGCTTTATTGCCGCATATGCTTTATAATCGTTTGGCAGATTAATACTGCGCTGTAATAAAGGCAGCTGAATATGAGTAATGCCGTCTAAATAATCCTCGTAATTTTCTACAAGTGCTTCATCGGCTTCTTTCTTACCGGTTAACAATACAACTTTATACTGTTGCTTAAGCGATTGCAGCAATAGCAGTGTATTCATGGCAGTGCCACCAATAACCAACCGGTTTAATATAAAAAAAATAACAGGCACAACTAAAATTAAGCGGAAAGTGCAGGGTTTTGTAATAACCCTGAATCGAGTAAGACATGAAGCGGTCGCATAATTGCCGTACTATAGCGCAATGCATCTAAGTGGCGTTGATGATGTAAATCGGTACCCACCAGATTTATCATTTTCTGTTCTATCATCCACAACGCCAAATCAGCAGAAATTTTACCGTAATACCCGCTGAGCGACAAAAGATTTAACTGGAACAAGCAACCCATATCTTTTAATTCGTGATATATCTTTTTTTGTGTGGCAAAAAACTGGTAGCGCTCCGGATGTGCTAATATGGGTGTATACCCTTTAATCTGCAGGTTAAATATTTTTTCTTTCAGGTTTAGTGGTGGAGACACAAATGAAAACTCAACCAACACCATCTTACCAGTAATTGTAAGTAAGGATTGCTCTTGCTGCAACATTTCATCAAAATGATCATCCAAAAAATATTCTGAAGCAGCTCTGACAGGCACTTCTTTTAAATGGCTTTTTAAAATTTCATGTGCTGTGCTAATTGTTGCAGGCGTGTTTTTATACATATCCCACATGGTATGCGGGGTTGTAATAAATTGCTGAAAACCTAACTGCTGCAAACCATTAATCAGTTGCAGGCTATCGTTTATAGTTTCTGCACCATCATCAATGCCGGGTAATAAATGAGAGTGCATGTCTGTTTTTACAGCACTAAAATCTATTGGTGTGGCGGGTAATTTTTTTTTAAATATGCTAAACATGCTTAAAACTACAGCTGTGCTGTTTCTTTACTGTTAAGTGCGGGGTAAATATTTTTAAATTCTTCGTACGTTTTCCGGATGCCGGTTTCCAAATCAATCACGGGTTTCCAACCCAATGCAAAAAGAGTAGTGCTATCCATTAATTTACGGGGCGTTCCATCCGGCTTGGTAGTATCCTGCACCAGCTTACCGCTATACCCTACAATTTTACTAATCATCAAAGCAAGGTCTTTAATAGACAAGTCTTCCCCATAGCCAACATTAATAAAACCGGGAGCATTATAATGCTGCATTAAAAAATAAGAAGCCGCTGCCAAATCATCTGCATGTAAAAATTCACGCAGCGGCGTGCCACTGCCCCATAATACTACTTCAGCACTGTCCGCCAGTTTTGCCTCGTGAAATTTTCTGATGAGTGCTGGCAATACATGCGATGTTTCTAAATTATAATTATCATTGGTGCCATATAAATTAGTAGGCATAGCTGATATAAAATTACAGCCATACTGACTCCGATAAGCATCGCACATTTTAATGCCTGCAATTTTTGCAATGGCATACGGTTCATTAGTGGGCTCTAATTCTCCTGTTAGCAAGTATGTTTCTTTAAGTGGTTGCGGCGCCAGCTTAGGGTAAATGCAAGAAGAACCGAGAAATAATAATTTTTCAACCCCATTTTCATACGATGCGTGAATGATATTATTTTGTATCATCAGGTTATCGTATAAAAAAGTAGCCCGGTATGTATTATTAGCAACAATACCCCCCACTTTTGCCGCTGCTACAAAAACAAACTGTGGCTTTTCTTCTTTAAAAAAATTTGTTACCGCATGTTGGTTGCGTAAATCTAACTGGGCAGAACTACGACAAACAATGTTTCGGTATCCTTCTTGTTGCAGCTTTCTAAGAATAGCAGACCCCACCATGCCGTTATGACCCGCTATATATATTTTATCAGAAACATTCATTCAGTAATTTTTTTGTTACCAGCTGTATCACTTTATGCAGCTCCGGTTGCGTCGCACACTTCAGCTTTTTGAAATACTACTGTTGCAGTGAGTGACACAACGATGCTGCCATGAAAAACAAAGGCTGGTTTACTCAAATTGATTTTTAATAGTATAACCAGATTGTTTTAGTAAACGCTCTTTGGCAAATAATTCCACATCTGCCGCCACCATTTCTTCAATCAGCATATCTAAACTGTAACGGGGTTTCCAGCCTAATTGTGTATTTGCTTTTGTAGGGTCTCCAATCAGCAAATCAACCTCTGTTGGGCGGTAATATGCTGGGTCAATTTCTAATACAACTTTATCTTTTGCTATTTGGTATTGTGGATTGGTGCAATTTTGTACCACCCCTTTCTCATTAATACCATTACCGGTAAATGTAATACTGATGCCTACCTGCGCAAATGCTTTTACCACAAAATCTCTGACCGTAGTTGTAACACCGGTGGCAATTACATAATCTTCTGGCTGTGGTTGTTGCAAAATAAGATACATGGCTTCTACATAATCTTTGGCGTGGCCCCAGTCTCGTTTAGCATCCAGGTTTCCTAAAAATAATTTATCCTGCAAACCCAATGCAATTTTTGCTACCGCCCGGGTAATTTTTCTTGATACAAAAGTTTCTCCCCGCAGCGGCGACTCATGATTGAACAGGATGCCGTTTACTGCGTACATGTTATAGGCCTCGCGGTAGTTAACGGTTATCCAATATGCATATAATTTAGCCACCCCGTACGGAGAGCGTGGATAGAACGGCGTTTTTTCTGATTGCGGCACTTCCTGCACTTTTCCATACAACTCAGAGGTAGAAGCCTGGTATATTTTTGTTTTTTGTGTTAGCCCCAACAAGCGAACGGCTTCTAAAATTCTTAAGGTACCCAGGGCATCGCTGTTAGCCGTGTACTCCGGAATTTCAAAACTTACCTTAACATGGCTTTGTGCGCCCAGGTTATAAATTTCATCTGGCTGCACTTCTTGTATAATTCGAATGAGGTTGGTGGCATCGGTTAAATCGCCGTAATGCAATATAAAATTACGGTTGCTTACATGCGGATCCTGGTATAAGGCATCAATTCGCTCTGTATTAAACAAAGAGCTTCTGCGCTTAATACCATGAACAATGTATCCTTTCTTCAGCAAAAAATCGCTGAGGTAGGCACCGTCTTGTCCGGTTACGCCGGTTATTAAAGCAACTTTTGACATAGTAAACTAATTAGGTAAATAAGATCTGATAGAATGAGCCAACGCCTGGGTTATATTGGTTCTTTTAAACTGATCAATAAACTGATTTCGTTCTTCCAGATGATATTGATATTGCTGCAGCAAACTTACAGCTTGTTGGCTATTGCAGGGTTCAAATAAAATAGCATTGGGTATGTATTGTTGTACAAATGAGGCGGCATAACCACCCACCCCTGCAATAACAGGTATATTGGTTGCACCATACTCAAACAATTTAGAAGGCAATACTTTTTTAAAGGCTTCAAAATCGTTCAGGTGTAAAAACAAAAAATGTGCATGACTGTACTCATCCAACAACGCATCCCGTTTTACCGGGTTATGCAATTCCACATTTTGCAGATCTAATGCCTCCAGGCGGCTTAATAACTTATTTTTTGTTCCTCCATCTCCAAAAATTTTTATCCGGTATCCGCTGCCCATTGCCTCTGCCAATTCGGGTATTATTTTCTCCAGCCCCTGCCCTTCTCCAATATTTCCTGCATATAAAATTGTTTTAGGAGAAACAGCAATATCCGGAGCTTGCTTTAAAGAAAGAAATACATCATCAATGCCATTGGGGTAATAAGAATACACCGCTTGTTTATAAGCGGTAAAATTTTCTTTAAAGCCTTCAGAAACCAGATTAATATGATTGGCTCTTGAAAAAGCCAGGCGTTCAATGATTTTTAAAAAAATATTCAGCGGGTACTTTATTACCGGGCGCCGAATCAGTTCCTTCATATTGTCAACAAACAAATCCCGTATATCCAGATACAGCGGGCATTTATTTTTATTAGCTACAATTCTTCCGATATAAGAAGAAAACAGTCTTGATGAGGAAACAAAAACAAGATCGTATTTTTTATTTCGGGTAATTTTTTGGATGCCTTTGAAATAAGCCCGGTAAGAATAGAGCTGATCCAGCAAACCGCTTTTATGATCGGGCACTTCTAAACGGTCTATAATTAAATTTTCGTGCTCCTCATGTGCCGTTGCTTTTTCTTTAAAGCTTTTATAGCGGTTGGGTTGGGTGGTAATTACATGCACATTGGCCTGGCCCTTTAACTGGCCGGCCAGTTCTTTAGACAATGCCGTATTACGAAATGAGCCGGCGCTTAAGTCGGGTTCAAAATAAAAACTCAGGTAAAGAATATTCTTCATGCCGCTTCAAATTGGGTTATAAGTTGCTGGTTAAACCGTACCACCAGTTTATAACTTTCTACTCTTTTATTAAAACCAAGTGCTTGTTGATAGGAAAATAATTCTATTGACTGATGCCCGCTAAACAAAACAGCAACTCCTTTATTGGTGTTAACCATATTAGTGTTTACAACCGGTTTTACAGAATGATCAAAATGAAAATGCGCCTCTGCGGTTAAATTTGCTTTACTGCCCCTTAAAATATCTATTATTTCAAACCTGTTTTCTGCAATATGAATACTCCTTTCATGTACTACACCTTTGTACAGGTACCCATTATGAGCAGCTTTGCACTGTTTCATAGAAGACGCAACGCTTAGTATTTTTGCACGTCTTGCAACACGAAAGCTGCTCCATACCGCAGATTGATTGTTGTTATTTATAGTTACTGTGTTGTGCGCACTGGTGCTTCTTTCCTGCAGGCGCAGAGTATTGGCTTCATAGGTACTGGTGCCGCGGTCTACTAAAAATGGTTGGTCATTTATGTTTATTACCACTTGCAGCATATCACTATGAGCATGCCCCGGTTGATAAGCAGGTATAATATCACCGGCATCAAACAGCACATCAAATTTTGTATTACTCAAACGCCGGTAGCCTGAAGCGCTGAGGCTTACTGCAGCAACCGGAATTTTCATAGCTGCCGCCACGTTAAAGAGTGTTGGGGTATCAATAACAATTCCTTCGGTGGCATCGTTACAGTGTGCCCAGCTTTTATTATTAAAACAGAAGGCTTGTAACCATCCCAACATTTTAGCAGCTATATTTTCCAGCATTTCAATTTCAAAAAAGCTGTATTTATTGTTCTTCAAAATATCCAGCAATAATAGCAAGCGGCTTAAAATAATACTATGATACATGGGACTGCACTCATAATGTGCCCCATCATTCAATACCTGTTCTTGTAATTGTTTTTGCAAACCCAGCCAAGCTTTCTTAGTCAATTTAGCATCCTGCAAGTATAGCGCCGCAACCGAAAGCGAAAAATAGTTTTCCAATAAGTGATTGGCTTGTATATGATGCTCAAGATTATTCTCTAAATAATGTACCTGCAATTTCAGCGCTTTCTCAACTACGGGGTTACTAAGCCCGGATTGAGACGTATAAATAATCCAGTTCATTAACCGCAGCGAAACCGGATACGGCTCTGGTTTTACTTTATTCTGTAATAGTTGGGTTGCAAAGTCAATAATAAGTTGCTGCTTTATTGGTTCATTCAACAATGGCTCAAATAAATAATCAAAATACTGCAGGTTATAATTCCACAATTTTCCATTTCCATTAAAATTCCAATCCACTGTCTGTTCAAAAACATGTGTACTGTTTAAAAAATTAAAGCTTTTGCCATTGCTGCATGTACCGTGGCTAATTAAAAGCTGCTGTTGTGTAGTATGCAATGGCATTACCGGGTGCTTACTATATAAGCCGTACCTGTTAATATTTAAAAATTTAGTTTTTACCCGATACCATAATTGGTACACTACCTGTATTAGTTTCAGGTGACGGAGGGTTTGCAGTATGCGTACTAATTTTTTCAAAAAAAAATTAAGGATATAAATTAGTTAATACGCCAACAATTCTTTCGGCAGTTTTTCCGTCCCACATTTCTGGTATGGCTCCTTTCTTCCACTGGTTTGCAAATATTTTTTGCATATGAGGTGCCAGCGCTTCCGGGTTGGTGCCAATCAATTCATTCGTTCCAATGGTTACAGTTTCTGGTCGCTCTGTACTGTTACGTAAAGTAATGCAAGGCACCCCCATCACTGTGGTCTCTTCTGTAATACCCCCGCTATCTGTTATCACAGCCTTAGCGTGTTTTACCAGGTAATTAAATTGTAAATAACTCAATGGTTCAATCATGTGTAGGTTGGGTGCTGCTATTCCTTGTCCTTGTAAATTTTTAGCGGTTCTTGGGTGCACCGGAAATATAACGGGCAATCCATTGGCACAACGGATTATTTCGTTTATCAGTATTTTTAATTTGTATTCACCATCTACATTAGCAGGACGGTGCAATGTAATAACAAAATACTGCTGTGGTTGCAGCCCCAAATTAGCAGTCACTGCCGGCGGTTGTAATCTTGGCATTTGTTTTAGCAGGGTGTCAATCATGGTATTGCCCACAAAATGAATTTTTGCAGGTGCCACTCCTGCTTGCAATAAATTATTATTAGCCACATCAGAAGTGGTAAAAAAAAGATCTGTAATGGAATCTGTAACCATGCGGTTAATTTCTTCGGGCATTGTTATATCGCCGCTGCGAATGCCGGCTTCTACATGCGCCACATCAATACATAATTTTTTAGCAGCAATAGAACAGGCCATTGTAGACGTTACATCACCTACAACTAAAACAAGGTTGGTAGGGTTATCCAACAATTCCTTTTCAAACCGCACCATAATATTAGCCGCCTGTTCTGCCTGCGTGCCGCCCCCGCATTCTAAATTAACATCTGGCTCCGGAATGCCCAGCTCCTCAAAAAAACTGTCACTCATATTTTTATCGTAATGCTGACCGGTATGCACCAACCGATATGCTATATTTTTTCCTTGTTGCTTTGCGGCAACAACCGCATCAATGATGGGGGCAATTTTCATAAAGTTTGGTCGGGCTCCGGCCACAAGCGTAACAAGCATAGATGGGATTATTTTACAAGTTGAAAACTGATATTGGTTGAAAAACCAGAGATAAACACCCGGTGCAATTGCAATAAAGAGTTTGTGGCATTTAC
This sequence comes from Sphingobacteriales bacterium, assembly GCA_004295245.1. Taxonomy (GTDB): domain Bacteria; phylum Bacteroidota; class Bacteroidia; order Chitinophagales; family Chitinophagaceae; genus JACMLD01. The sequence goes on from REAR01000095.1 coordinate 55,915, forward strand.
AGCAACAGGAGAAATTGGCTGCACACTGCGAAGGTCTTTTAAAAATACAGCGGTCTGCATATCGGTTTTTCCTTCGTTAGGGTGTATCTCGCTGCCATGGCGCTGAAACCGGCTTTGCGCCACCCGGTAATTGGGCGATTTCTTTTTATCGGCTATAATACCGTTTTCACCATTATCTATTGTACACCCCAATAAAAAAAGATTGGCGGTAAATGCATTACCAAACTCTATTTTATTACCCGGCAGCCGCATAATGGTTTGTGTAATTACTATATTTCCGGTAGTAGAACCAATTGTAAACGGCTGTTCCTTTGCTGCTTTTTTTGATACTGCAATGATAGATCCATTCAGCGTAAAGTTGGCATTGCCTTCTGTACGCAAAAAATGCAACGATTCTGAATCCTCGTACCAGCAATCCAGCACTGCCATGTTAGCATTGTTAGCTAACCAATAAGAAGGTTTATTGGCTGTTGAAGCACCGCCATATATAATTACATTGGGCGTTGTGGCCATTTTAGTGCTGCCCTTCACATACACAGAAGTAGCATTAGGCCCGTGGTACAAAGACTGAAAAAAGAATTTTGTATTTAAAAACCCTTCTATTTTTATACTACTTCCTGTAGCATTATTACTGCCTACCTGGCTGGCATAAAAAACATTTCCTGCTTTATCATCGTCATCTACTAATAAACCTATCTGCTTAGTATCGCCCCGTATTTGTAGCCGCGAAAAATGTAAACAAGTTTGTTTTGCAATTTTTATTGCCGCAGTAGTAGTTTTAAAAACCACCACTGTATTTTGCAATCCATCGCCTTGTATACGCACATCATTCCCAGCAGGAAAACTCCATCCCTCATTTAAAATATATTCTCCTTTTGCAAAATGTACTACCGGTTTTTTTCCGTTCAAAGCAATGGCCTTATTAATCACTTCTGTTATGGCTGCCGTTTTCATTTTATCGTTCACCTCAAAAACAATAGCTTCTCTTTTCAAAGCAAATGGAGCAGGTTTTACCACCGGCTCTTTCAATGTAGTTTGTAAAAAGGCCGATTCCTGTTCAATAATTCGTGCAGTAGATTTTATCAATTTAGCAGTGCTGGTCTTATTACCCACCAAGGTAATATCGGGCAGTCCATTACCCCAGGGAGATTCCATATAAACCGGTGCTGCTTTATTTCCGGTGGCAGCAATAAAACTATTATCCAGTGCCAAAACATTTCCTTTGGTATACAAAACTATTGCTAAAGAATCTTTCGTTTTCCAGATGATATTTTTTTGAAGCGTAATTAAAGCACCATTGGTGTTGGCACCCCTGCTTACTTGTAAAAAACGCCTGCTATCTTTTGATACATTGTAGCGAAACGAAAAATAGTTAGTAACGCCAATCTTAATATCGGTTTCTTTTGAGCGTAAGAATACTGAGCGATACACATGAAAATTTCCGGCGCCACCATCACCCGCATCATTGGTGGCCCCAATACCGCAATCTTCAAACCAGCAGTCCCATAAAAACCAATCCAGGTCATTCCAATCGGCAATGGCAAAACCGGCATTGCTGCAATTAATAAACCGGCAGCGCATTACCGTACACTCAGCATCCTGTCCGTATTTACCGTTGGGGTACATGCCACCGGTACGTATGCCATACTCACAATTTCTAAAAATTTCATCCGCATGTTCAGAGGCTGTATTGGCAAAGCGTACTGTTTTCTTAATATCAAATTCATGCAATACGGCAGTCTCAGCCACACCATTGCCCTCCCAGGTAATGCGGCCGTATTGAGAATACGCAGCTCCATCAATCAGCAACATCGTTCCGCCTTTAGCACCCGCCCAAGTAATAATTACTTTTTCCGGGTCTTCACCAAAAATGCTTACGTCCATTTTAGAACGCAACACCAGGGTGCTGGTAATTTTATAAACACCTGCGGGCAGGTACAGCACATTGCTCTTTCCATTCTCACTCAATTCATCCAACGCCTGTTGCAAAGCACGGGTATCATCTGCTTTACCATCGCCTTTAGCATTGTAAGCCGTTTTCAAATTGGTCCAGCTGGCAAAAGGGCCTACAAACTCATCCGGCAAAAGGGCCTACAAACTCATCCAACTGTGCAGTAGCCACACCGGTAATCAGCAGTGTTACTAATAAAATAAATGTGTTTCTATACATGTTGTTTTTTTGTGGAGCCAGCAATAGCGCTTTTCTCAGCATCCTTGCTCGTTGAAAACCCCGATTGGGTTTGAGCTAAGCTATCGGGGCACACTTGTACTTTGTTTGGTTAATGGGCCATGGATTATTTTCAATGATCTTGCTATGAACTAGTAACTATTGACCATGTATATTTTGCTGCACAAGA
>REAR01000096.1 GCA_004295245.1 Sphingobacteriales bacterium
TGGGAGCGGGGTGAATGGAACCCCAAAGACCACCGGGCTTCTATGGATGAAGTATTGAAAAAAATTAAAAAGCAGTATCGTTTTGGTGAGGACGATCTCATTTAATACGGAGTAATAAGTGTTTTTACCATCTCATTTTGCTGTAAATACTGTAGCTATAAAGGGGCAATGTTGATTACTGTCATTTTAATTGCATTTGCCCTTTTGTACTTATGCACATTGGTGGATTTCTTAGGTATTTAAGCGAAATTTATAGAACAAACCATTTCACAGTCCAATGTCCAGTATTATCCAATGTTCTATGAGTTAAATCCAAATCTGTAGAAAAACCCGTCCAGGAAAATTCAGTTTCCAATGAAGAACAACCTCTCAAGGTTGTTTTTCTTTTTTAGCGATTGATATGATAGATCGATAATATTATAAACGCAACTCCCAAAGCTTTCCAATAACTGTTTCTGGTAACCCCATAGTTTCTTTTCATAGCGGGCAGGTGCAATAAAAAAATAATAAAAGCTGCAATGCCCATGGCCAGCAGTGTAATTAATAAACCCACACTGCGCTGAGGCAATGCACTAATAATAACAATTGCGCCTTCAAAAATTACAAACAAGTAAATGCCCGCTGTTATATACCAACCAGCTTTTTTTTGTTGCCATAACAAAACAATCGCTATCAGTTTTATCAGTTGGTTAAAGCAAAGTTGTGCAATACCTATCCACTTGCTGTTATTAAGTGGTAATGTATTGATGGCGTATTGTGCGGTATCGTAAATGCCGTGGAGCAATAATAGTAACAATAAAATTATTATAAACAGTTCTGCACCCAGTCGTTTTCGTTGTATCATAAAAATAATTTTGTTACCAGCAGTGGGTTGTTGTAGCAGCATCCTTGCGTCGCACACTTCAACGGCAACACGTTAGTAAACAGTATTACCCATTCAGCATTATTAAAATAATTATAATGCAAGCCACTGTTAATAAATACGTAGCATTAACTACATTAAATTGTTTGCGCATTGTTTGCTGAAATAATAAAAACAAACAAAAAAAGCTTATCAATAAAATGGGTACAGAAAAGAATAGGGCAGAAGGCGCTCTGTTAGCAAGCAGCAAGGCAAAGGTTTCTATAAAAAGAGCAATGAAAGAGGTGACGGCTAATATCCAACCCCAGTTTTTTCTTTTTAATAGTAAGATGAAGGTGATTAGAAAGAAAACTGGTAAAACAGCCTGCTTAATAAGTGCTATTGTAATTAGCTTATTTGTAAGCAAGGTTGCCGGTCCGCTTTTTTGTTGCAGCATTTTAAAATTAAAATAAGAAGCCCCAATAAAATAAATGCTAAGAGCGGTAAGTACCACTAAAACAGTTTGTACAATCAGCAGCGATTTTGATTTCATGGTTACAATTTATTAATGATAGCAGTACTTAATAGTTGCGCCCATCTTGCATAGTCTTTTCCGGATGGGTGCAGCTGGTCGGCAGCCAGCAAGGTGAAATCGCTGGCTGCTTCTCGGGTAAAAGGGGTTATGTTAATGTAGTTACAATTGTATTGATCTGCCAGTTTATTATTTACTTCATTATACGCATCAATCTCAGTACTTATTTTTTTTGTGTTTCGCTCTTTGGCAAATGGTGTAACACCCCAATCTGGTATTGACATTACAAAAACATGTGCCATTTTTTTATTGGCAAAGCGTATGGCCAGTTGCAATAGGTTTTCAAATTGTATCTGATATTCTTGCACACTGCGGCCGCGGTATTGGTTGTTTACACCTATCAACAGGCTTACAAAATCATAAGACGATTGAAAGCTGGTTTGGCGAATGCCTTCTTGCAGTTCGTCGGTGGTCCACCCGGTTTTAGCTACAATTTCTGGGGCATTAAAATGATGTCCGGCTCTGCGTAATAATTGTACTGTTTGGTAGGGAAAACTTTCATATACCGGAACGGATTCTCCGATGGTGTAAGAATCGCCTAGGGCCAGGTATGAGTGTTGAGTATTGTTCATGCTATATAATTATTAGCAACATATAAGCAGCAATAATTGCAAGGGTAAATAGGAAAATGTATTTTACTTTTGCCAGTTGGTTTTTTTGCAGCAGCAGGTAGTTAATAAAAAGATGTACCGTAATGATAAACACAAAAAGAATAGCTGCGTCGCTGCCAAAACGTTTACTGGTATTGCTGCTTAACACAAAGCCCAATACCAAATAAACAATGTAGAGTACTACAAAAATGGCTGTATTAAAAAGAGCCATTTTGAATAATTGTTTTTGGATGCTTGTCATGTTTAACAATTAGTAAATAGTGGTTATTGCGGCAAAGAAAAAAGCTCAGTTATTTGATAGTGCACAAGAGTGCGACGCAAGCGGGGCTGGGCATTGCTTGCTGCCGGTACCCAAAAAATTATGCTTGTGTCCACTGATCTCTTTCATCCGGGCTAAACTTCCAGGGTGCAAAATTATTTTCAATATTGCTAAACATGCTGTTCCATTCTTGCGGGGCATTGCTTTCTTCCATAATTAAGCTGCGGCGTAGTTCAACAATTATTTCTAACGGACTGATGCTAACCGGGCAGGCTTCCACACAGGCATTGCAGGTGGTGCAGGCCCGTAGCTCTTCTACTGAAATATAATTGTGCAGTAGCGTTTTACTATCTTCTTTGAAGCTGCCGTTGGCATTTATATTCTTACCCACTTCTTCTAAGCGGTCGCGGGTGCTCATCATAATTTTTCGGGGGCTTAACAGTTTACCCGTTTGGTTAGCCGGACAGGCATTGGTGCAACGGCCACATTCGGTGCAGCTGTAAGCATCCAGCAAATTGCGCCAGCTTAGATCGGTTACATCTTTTGCGCCAAACTTAGGGGTTGGTCCGGCTTCTGTTGGGGCTAACTCTGGTTGCATGGCGTATAGTACTTCGTTTTGTATGGCGGGCATATTTTGCATAACACCTTGCGGTTGCAACCTTGCATAATAGGCATTAGGGAAAGCCAATAAAATATGCAGGTGTTTGCTCCATGGCAGGTAATTTAAAAAAGCAAAAATGCCAATAATGTGCAGCCACCAGGCGGTGCGTTCAAGAGCAATTAATCCGCTATCACTCATACCATTCAGCAAAGGATGTAAAATGGATGAAACATGAAAATTGCCGGTAAGGTGTTGGGTGTAATGTGGTGCGCCGCGTTGTTGTAATAAGGTATCGGCGGCATTCATTAAAAGAAAAAGGCTCATTAATACAATCTCGGTAATAAGAATATAATTGGCGTCGCTGCGAGGCCAGCCGTTTAAATCGTTGCCCAAAAAGCGTTTAATTTTTAGCGCATTTCTTCTGATGAGAAAAACAATACAAACCAATAACACACCGGCAGCAAGTAACTCAAAGGTGTTAATCAAAAAATTATAGAAGCCTCCCAAAAAAGAAGCAAAGATGCGGTGGGTGCCGGCAAGGCCATCAATCACTATTTCCAGCACTTCTATATTGATAATTACAAAACCTGCATAAATAATAAGGTGCATAATGGCTACCAGCGGATTTGTAAACATTTTCTTTTGGCCAAAAGCCAGCATCAATAAATTGCGCCAGCGGGCTGCTTTATTATCAGAAAAATCTAGTGGCAGGCCCAAAAAAATATTGCGCCGTATTTCTTTTACCTTTTTACTGAATAAAAAAATGGCTACAGTAGCCAGTAACAAAAAAGCAAGCTGTGGTAAATAGTGCATACATTAAGTTTACACAACTAAATTAAGCGTTTTAAGTTGTTTGCTGCAAGCTATGCGTAATTGTTATAATTTTAGGCATTAAATGTAAATACGTGGCCGAAAAAAGATACATCTTAAACAAAGAAACTGCCGCCCGCAAGTTGCAGCGTATGGCATATGAAATTGCAGAAAACAATATTGAGGCCAATGAAATTGTTTTGGCAGGCATCACAGAAAGCGGAAGCATTATTGCCCGCAATATTGCCGCTTATTTACAGGCAATGGCTGCGTTTAAAATTACGTTTGCTACTATTGGGTTAGATAAAAAACATCCGGTACAGGTAACAGTAGATGTGAATGATAATTTTGATAATAAAGTAATTATTGTAATGGATGATGTGGCCAATAGTGGTAAAACTCTGTTGTATGGCCTAAAACCATTTATGGCTTTTCACCCCAAAAAAATTCAAACATTGGTACTGGTAGAGCGCAGTCATAAAACCTTTCCCATCCATCCCGATTATGTAGGCCTCTCTATTGCCACCACATTACAAGAGCATATATATGTAGAAACCGAAGGAGATACGGTTAACGGCGCCTGGATGGAATAATTTTTTATATTAGCCCTTCATCGGCAAAGCTGTAATACCCTTCATTGCTAACAATAATATGGTCAATTACAGCAATATCTAAAAAGCGGGCAGCTTCTTTTATTTTGTGGGTCAATTCTTCATCGGCACGGCTGGGTTTTAAACTACCGCTGGGGTGGTTATGGCAAAGTACCATACTAACCGCCTCTGCTTCTAAGGCTTTTTTTAGAATAACACGTGGGTCGGCCACGGTACCGGTAATGCCGCCCTGGCTGATAATTTCAAACTGGTTTATTTTATTGGCACGATTTAAAAATATGACCCCAAAAACTTCGTGGCCATAATCTTTTAACTGCGCTTGCAAGTAGGTGGCCACATCGCGGCTTTGGCGAAGCATGGGTTTCTCCAAAAAATTGCTGGCTTGGCGGCGCCGGCCAAGCTCCAATGCCGCGGCAATGGTAATAGCCTTAGCCTCACCAATGCCTTTAATTTTCATCAGTTCTTTTACGCTCAGCCGGCCCAACTCATCAAGGTTGTTTTGCCCAAGTTTTAAAACCTCTTTGGCCAAATCTACGGCTGTTTTTTGGCGAGTACCGTTGTTAATAAGAATGGCAAGCAATTCAGAGTCACTTAAGGCAGACGGAGTTTTACTAAGTAGTTTTTCCCGGGGTCTGTCATCTTTTGCCCACTGCTTAATTGAGTAGTTCTGGTCTTGCATACTACAATTTAACGCATTAACTTTATTGTGTTAAAAAAATCCCAACAACTGGTACAATAGTTGCCACTTGTTAAGCGTTAATTTTCGTATCCATTTTACCCTTTGAAAAACTAAAATCAATATCCGATGAAACGTACCACTTTTAACAACCTAGGAGGTTTACAAAGCCTGTTTTTTTGTGCAGGCATCTACACAGTAGCTTTATTCTTTTCTATTTTTATTTGCTCATCTGTTTTTTATGCGGTTAACCCCAAAAAAACGGTTAATGTAGAAAATGGAGCTGCCGCCACAAAAAATACTATTGCAGCAAAACAAATGCTGGCATCTATAAAGCCATAAACTGGTTTTGCAATTATCATAATAGTGTTTTTGAGGCTGGTTAATAAACCGTAGAAAACTATTCCGGTTAACCCCTTTTTTTACCTTCCTAAGTTTTATCTTCGCCGCCTCAATAGCACAATTATTTATGGAGCATAACGCCAAAATCTTTTCGGGTACCAGTTCTCAATACCTGGCCGAAAAAATTGCCCAGCAATTTGGAAACTCATTAGGGAAAAGTATTACCCAAAAATTTAGCGACGGCGAGTTTCAGCCAGTTTTTCAGGAAAGCATTCGCGGAGATATGGTTTTTTTGGTGCAAAGCACTTTTTCTCCGGGCGATAATATTGTAGAATTGCTTTTAATGATTGATGCGGCCCGCCGTGCCTCGGCTTACAAAGTAATAGCGGTAATACCTTACTTTGGTTATGCCCGCCAAGACAGAAAAGACAAACCCCGCGTAGCCATTGGTTCTAAGCTAATTGCCAATATGATTACAGCAGCCGGTGCCGACCGTATAATTACCATGGACCTGCATGCACCCCAAATACAAGGTTATTTTGATATACCCGTAGACCATCTTGATTCTTCAGCCATTTTTATTCCTTACATACAACAACTGAAACTGGAAAACCTTACCTTTGCGGCCCCCGACGTGGGAAGCGCCAACCGCATCAGGGAAATTGCCAGCTTTTTTAATGCAGAAATGGTGATTTGTGATAAGCACCGTAAACGTGCTAATGAAATTGCAAGTATGGTGGTAATTGGAGATGTGGCAGACAGAGACGTGGTATTGATAGATGATATTTGTGACACCGGTGGCACGCTTTCTAAAAGCGCTGGATTATTAAAAGAAAAAGGTGCCCGCAGTGTAAGAGCTCTTTGTACGCATCCGGTTTTAAGCGGTAATGCATATGCTAATATTGAAAACAGTGTTTTAGAAGAATTAGTGGTATGCGATACCATTCCTTTAAAACAAACTTGTTCTAAAATTAAAGTGTTGAGTGTGGCAGAACTTTTTGGCTCGGCCATTCGCAATGCGGCAGAAAACAAAAGTATTACCAGCTTATTTATACACTCTCAGTTGAGAAATAAATAAGAGAAAGAGCATGGGGCGGGCCGGCAGCAGTACAAAACCCGGCAGCAGTTGCGTCGCACTCTTCAACAGTTGCATAGCGCTGAAAAAGTACAAGTGAGTGACACAACGATGTTGCTACAAGTGCAAAAGTTAGTTAACAATAAAACACATATAAAAATGAAGACAATTACAATCGAAGGACAACTGAGGACCGAAACTGGGAAAAGAGCCGCCCAGCAACTTCGCTCTCAGGAACTGGTGCCTGGTGTAATTTACGGTGGTGCAGAGGAAGTGAATTTTTCAGCTTCTGCTGCGGCTTTCAAACCACTGGTATATACATCTGCCTTCCAGATAGCTGAGGTATCTGTAAATGGCAAAACGTACAAATGTATTTTGAAAGATTTACAGTTTAACAAAGTAAACGACCATTTAACGCATGTTGATTTACTAGAGTTAGTAGATGATAAAAAAGTGATTGCAACCATTCCTTTAAAATATACTGGCACTGCAGTGGGTGTTAAAGAAGGTGGTAAGTTGGTAACTAAAATGAAGTCTTTAAAAGTAAAAACCTATCCTAAGTTTTTAAAAGAAAACATAGAGGTAGATCTTACCAATCTTAAACTGAATGAAAACATTCGTGTGGAAGATGTAAAGGCGGATAACTACGAAGTTTTAAACTCTCCCCGTATTCCGTTGGCATCTGTGGTTATGACCCGCCAATTGAAGCAGGAAGAAGCTGCTGCACCAGCCGCTAAAGGCGCGGCCCCTGCAAAAGCTAAATAAATTGTTTTGTTTAAAAAGAAAAGTCCCGCTACCAAATAGCGGGACTTTTTTATATTCGTTTTGCAATGAATAAATTTTTAATAGTGGGTTTGGGTAATATTGGTGCCGAGTATGTAAATACAAGACACAATATTGGCTTTAATGTACTTGAGGTTTTAGCACAAAAACATACCAGCCATTTTAGAAGCGACCGGTTGGCAGATATAACCGAGTGTAGCATTAAAGGCAGAAAGCTAATTTGTATTAAACCCACCACCTATATGAACTTAAGCGGTAAAGCTGTAAAGTATTGGGCCGATAAAGAACATATTGCCCTAGAGAATATATTGGTGATACTGGATGAAATAGCCCTACCAATTGATAAGCTGCGACTTAGACCATCTGGCAGTGCGGGTGGGCACAACGGGTTAAAAAGTATTGAAGAAGTTATGGGCACAGATGCCTACGCAAGGTTAAGGTTTGGCGTAGGAAATAATTACCCTAAAGGTGAACAGGTGGAGTATGTTTTGGGTAAATGGGCCGCTGAGGAATGGCCTTTGGTGGAGAAGAAAATAACCGTATCTGTAAACCTGATAGAGACATTTGTATTGGCCGGATTGGCAACTGCTATGAACCAGTTCAATAAATTATCAATTACTTTATGATTTGTTAATTTGAATCTTTATTTTCGCAATCATATCTGTATGTGTACAGTATTTTGATATTCAATATACCAATGTTTAACCGGCCCTGATAAGGCAATAATCAATTTTGATTCTTTAATCAACCAAATTCCTTATTGAATATGAAAATATTCTGTGTTGGCCGTAACTATGCAGCTCATGCCCAGGAACTGGGAAATGAAATTCCTGATGAGCCGGTAATTTTTATGAAGCCCAAAAGCGCATTATTACAGGCGCATACTCCTTTTTACTACCCTGAGTTTACCAACGAATTGCATTATGAATGTGAGTTGGTGTTGCGTATTTCAAAAAACGGAAAATATATACAAGACCGTTTTGCCAGTAAGTATTATGATGCAATAACAGCAGGTATAGATTTTACTGCCCGTGATATACAAAATGAACTTAAAGAGAAAGGGCTGCCTTGGGAAAAAGCAAAGGCATGGGATAACTCAGCAGCTATTGGAAAATGGGTGCCCCTGGCAAATATTAAAAACAAGAAAGACATTAATTTTTCGCTACAAAAAAACAAGGAGACCGTACAAACCGGTAACTCAGGATTGATGCTGCATAATTTTGACAGCATTGTTGCTTATATCTCAAATTACTTTTCAGTAAATATTGGTGATTTAATTTTTACCGGTACACCAGCTGGTGTGGGTGAGTGTGTGGTGGGCGATGAGCTGGAAGGATTTATTGATAACGAAAGCATGTTTAATTTAGAAGTTAAGTAATTCACTTTTCAATACTACCTGCAACCCCGCAAAAGCGGGGTTTTTTTATACTTATTTGCGCTACCGTGCGTTAGTTATTGATTAACTTGTGCCCCTTATAGAAATGCAACTAATGAATATTGAAATATTGCTAAAAGCTTACCGGCATATGTGCCAGGTTAAAGCAATGGCAAAACTATATGATGATAGCAGGGCTATTTGCAAATATGTTCACTCCACATCTCGGGGGCATGAAGCCATTCAGCTGGCAACAGCCTATCAATTATTACCAGCCGATTATGTGAGCCCGTATTACCGCGATGAAAGTATGTTGTTAGGTATGGGCTACGAGCCTTACCATTTAATGCTGCAGTTATTAGCCAAGGCAGACGATTACTTTAGCGGTGGCCGTTCGTACTATGCGCACCCCAATAATAAAAAAGCTGATAAGCCTAAGATAATACATCAAAGCCTTCTAATGAGTTGCCCGTTGTTATTTGCTCCTTAGGCGATAATAGTGTTACAGAAGGAGAAGTGAGTGAAGCCATGCAGCTGGCGGTATTAAAACAATTACCCATTATTTATTTGGTGCAGGATAATAACTGGGGCATTAGCGTTACAGCAAAAGAGGCCCGTGCTATGGATGCTTATGAGTATGCCGCAGGCTTTAAAGGGTTAAAACGTATGCGGGTAGATGGCAGTGTGTTTGAAGATAGTTATATAGTAATGCAGCAGGTAATTGCAGATGTAAGGCAAAACCGTTGTCCATATCTGGTGCATGCCAGTGTTCCTTTATTAGGGCACCATACCAGTGGTGTACGCAGAGAGTTTTACAGAAGCCAGGAAGATTGGGAGCAGCATTTGCAAAACGATCCGTTACCAAAGCTTAAAACAAGATTATTGGAGAAAGGTATTGAAGCATTTTTTTTACAAGAGCTGGAAGAAGAAGCACAGCAAAAAGTAAGAGAAGATTTTGATAAAGCATGCAACGCAGCAGAGCCAGACCCCATTACAGTTGAAGAACATGTATTTGTGCCCACACCAATTACAAAAGAAAAAGGAAACCGTATTGGCAACAAGCCAGATAAAATATTAATGGTAGATGCTGCCTTGTTTGCTTTAAGAGAATTGATGGAAGAACACCCAACAGCATTGTTATATGGTCAGGATGTGGGCCGCTTATTAGGTGGTGTGTTTAGAGAAACAGCAACCTTGGCCGACTTGTTTGGCGATGAGAGAGTATTTAATACGGCCATTCAAGAAGCCTGCATTATTGGTTCTGCCATTGGTATAAGTGCCGTGGGTTTAAAACCCATTGTAGAAGTGCAGTTTGCTGATTATATATACCCTGCCCTAAACCAGCTGGTAACAGAAATTTCAAAAAGTTGCTACCTCAGCATGGGCAAATACCCCATATCAACACTAATGCGAATACCCGTGGGTGCCTATGGTGGCGGTGGCCCGTACCATAGCGGAAGTATAGAAAGTACGTTGCTTACTATAAAGGGTATTAAAATTGTATATCCTTCTAATGCTGCAGATATGAAAGGATTGATGAAGGCTGCCTTTCACGACCCCAACCCGGTAATAATGTTAGAGCATAAAGGGTTGTATTGGAGTAAAGTGCCCGGCACAGAAGATGCAAAAACAATTGAGCCCGATAGAGATTATATCATTCCATTAGGGAAAGCCGCTGTTGTAACTGCTGCCAATGAAGCTGCTATTGCAGCTGGCAATACCTGCTGTGTTATAACGTATGGTATGGGCGTTTACTGGGCAAAAGCCGCCGCCAATCAGTTTGCCGGACAAATAACCATTATTGATTTGCGCAGTTTATACCCATTGGATGAAGCGCTTATTTACGAAACCGTAAAACAGCATGGCAAATGCCTGGTACTTACTGAAGAGCCACAAAACAATTCTTTTGCAGAAGCATTAGCAGGCCGTATTGCTAAAAATTGTTTCCGATGGTTAGATGCGCCGGTAGAAGTAATGGGGGCATTAAATGTACCAGCCATGCCCATTAATATTGCTTTAGAAAAAGCCGTATTGCCCAATGCGGCTAAACTTACTGCGGCCTTGCAGCAATTGTTGTTACAGTAAAAATCTACGCAATCGTTGCCAATAAATACTGCCGTTGAAGTGCTTGCGACGCAACGATGACGCTATGAAAAACCTTAGCTGGTATTTTATTTTTTTGGATAGAAACCAGCAAGAGTGGTCTTTTCAGCATCGTTGCGACAGTCTATGCCGACTACTGTGGGGACTCCGTTCAACTATTGTACATTTTTGTGTTGTCGTTTTTAATGGGTAAGAAGATGCACATAACTCTTTAAATTTTTATAAAAATCAACTTATTTTACCCGAAATTTGTGCAACTTATCAGAAACGTATGATTGAAATTAAAGTTCCTACCGTTGGAGAGTCTATCAGTGAAGTAACACTGCTAAAATGGACCAAGAAAGATGGCGACTATGTAAATCGTGATGAAGTGATTGCTGAATTAGAAAGTGAAAAAGCCACTTTTGAAGTAAATGCCGAACAAGCCGGTGTTTTAAAACTATTGGGCATTAATGAAGGTGATACCATTAAAATTGGTGATGTATTAGCAAATATAGATGAGACTGCGGCAAAGCCGGCAACCGCTGCACCTGCTGCAGAAAAGCCTGCTGCGTCTAACGGCGTTGCGCCAGTTAAAGAAACTGCACCAGTAGTTGCTGCGGCGGCAGATAGCGGTGTTAAAGCAACACCCGTTGCATCTGCAATTATTGCCGATAAAAAAGTAGATCCAAAGTCGGTAACACCCAGTGGTTACCAGGGCAAAATTTTAAAAGATGATGTGTTGGCGGCATTAAGCAACCCCGGTCGTAAACCCGGCGCAGTTGCTTTTACCAGAGATGAGAAGCGAGAGAAGATGAGCAACCTGCGTAAAACAGTTAGTCGCCGGTTGGTAGAAGCAAAAAATACTACAGCCATGCTTACCACTTTTAATGAAGTGGACATGACCAATATAATGGCCGTACGTGCAAAACATAAAGACAAGTTTAAAGAAGCACACGGTGTTAACTTGGGTTTTATGAGCTTTTTTACCAAAGCCTGTTCTTATGCCTTACAAGAATGGCCGGCCGTGAATGCCTACATTGACGGTGAAAATATTATTTATCATAACTACTGCGATATTTCTATTGCCGTATCTGCACCCAAAGGGTTGGTGGTACCTGTAATACGAAACGCAGAAAGTTTGGGCATGGCCGATATTGAAAAGAAAGTGGTAGAGTTAGCTACCAAGGCCAAAGAAAGCAAACTGAGTATTGAAGAAATGACAGGAGGCACTTTTACTATTACTAATGGAGGTGTGTTTGGAAGTTTAATGAGTACGCCTATTATTAATATTCCGCAGAGCGCTATTTTGGGTATGCATAAAATACAAGAACGCCCCATTGCAATAAATGGTCAGGTGGTAGTGCGCCCTATGATGTATTTAGCGTTGAGCTACGATCATCGCATTATTGATGGAAGAGAAAGTGTGAGCTTTCTGGTGCGTGTAAAAGAACTATTAGAAAACCCAGAGCTGTTATTGTTTGGTAAAGACCCTGTAAAAGCGTTACTGGAAATGTAAATTGATTTTGAATATTGTAAAAGCCCCGTAAATAAGCGGGGCTTTTTTATTGGGTTACCAGCTTCTTTTTTTCATAGCGTCATTGTTGCGTCGCACACTTGTACAAATAGTCCGTAAGTCAGCAATACCGTAAGTACGGAAGACAATTGTTGATAGTGTAAAATTCTTGCGGACTTTCCGACTCCCGACTTGCGGACTGGTATTCTACTGTACAAGTGTGCGACGCAACGGCTGCTCCATAGCTGCATTACTGCCGGGTTCACAAAAACCGGCAGTAAACAGTTTGTTTAACTAAAAATAAAATTGGCTGTTAAATCTGTATACAGTTTAATTACGTACTTAGTTATGGCTGCTAATTATAATTACATCTTCTTTTCCTTAATTCCTCTGTACTGAAGCATATAAATGCTCCAACCTTCAATTTATTATAAACCATTTAAACAGAACTTTATGCTTAAAAGAAAAGTCATTGCTGGCTTTCTGGCAACGATCATGTTTGTAAACATGTTCCCCTTAGGCTCATTTGCTTCCAGTCACAGAGAGGCTCCGTTAATTGCAAACGATCCCTTGGCAGATAATACAGATCTCTATGCTTTTCGAAGCGAAGATCAGCCAAACAAGATTACGATTATTGCAAATTATGTACCCGGGCAATTGCCACAAGGCGGCCCTAACTATTATTCTTTTGGAGAAAATATCCGTTATGAAATTCATGTAGATAATAATATTGCCACCCCGGGTGATGATATTGTTTACCGTTTTACATTTAAGCAAACGAACGAAGATCCTACCACCTTTTTCAACATTCGATTGGGTAAACAAAACCTGAAGACCACATATGAAGTGGAGAAAAGTAAAGATGGCGGTAAAAGTTTTAGTAAGATTGTTGCTAAAGGTACTGTACCGCCGCCCAATATAGGGCCACGCTCTATTTCTTCTGGTGTTGGTTTAGGTGCCAGTAGTTACTATGCTTTAATGCAAGGTGCTGTTGCTACAGCGGCCACCGGCGAGAAAGTGTTTTGTGGTACGGCAGATGATCCGTTCTTTGTTGATTTGGGTGGTGTGTTTGATTTGGGTGATGCACCCCGCACCACCGGCTCAAAATCAATAGACGGATTACGTTGTAAAAACGTTTCTACTATTGCATTGCAGGTAGATATTGCTGAATTGCAAAAAGATGGTAAAACCGTACAACAGGCAAAAAACATTTTAGACGGCGATTATATTATTGGTGTTTGGGCCAGTGCCAGCCGCAGACAGCTACGCACATTGAGCGCAGGCAAAGAAGATAACGGTGGTAATTGGGTGCAGGTATCTCGTTTGGGTATGCCATTAACCAATGAAGTGGTTGTGCCTATTGGTATGAAAGATTTATGGAACTCAATGACCCCTTACGAAGACCTTGCTGCCATTGATAAGTTTGGTAAATACTTTTACAACCCTGAACTGGGTTTGTATATGGATGATGCATTGTTTGGTACTGCTGTGCCTGCATTAAAACCGCTACGTATTCAAAAAAACGCACTAGGTGCTTTTGGTTTTGGTAACGGGCAAAACGGTTTGTTTGCATTGAAAGGTAGTGCTGCCGTTGCCGGAACAGCCTTGGATGATGCTATTTTCGGAAAACTGTTATTGCCAGCACCCAGCTCTCCGCGTTCGGTGGATTTATGGCCTATTTTTCACACAGGTGTTCCTAACTTAAAACCGTATCAACTGGCTACCGGAAAAGGGGGCAATCCTTTAGCTGCTGGCAAACCGTTTATAAATAACTTTTTGCCTAATGGTGGCGATATGTTGCGCCTGAACATGGCAGTATTTCCAACAAGCAGAAAAGATCCAAAGTTTAGTAACCTGGGTATAGTATCTGCCGCTGTATTGGGTTTAACAGATCCGCAATTCAATGGAGGCCCTTGGTTGCAGTTCATTCCTAATATGGATGGATTTCCAAACGGCAGAAGATTGGAAGATGATGTAACACGTATAGAACTGCAGGCGGTTAGTGGTGTTGCTCTTGCAGCCATTGGTTTATGGTACGACGATTTTAAAGGCGGTAACCCCGTTACCCCACAATTGTTAAATGTATTAAACTACAATGCGGGTGTGGTTAAAAACGATGCACCATTGCAACCTTTCTTTCCTTATGTGCCATTACCATGGCCCGGTACGCATAATTGCGATTGTAATGAAACAACCGTTGCTGGTACTGCCAGCGTGGTAAATGGTTCAATGCCTTCAACGCCGTTATATACAGCCGATATGATTACCGGAAAGGCCGGCAGAAATAATGGTATTGATGCAAAGGAAATATTTGTAACTGCAACCCCTAACCCAGTAGCGGCCAATAGTGTTATTAAATACAAATTAGATGCTGCTGCAAACATAAGGTTGGTAGTATACAATGCTGAAGGTAAAATGATAAGCGTTTTAGCTGATAAAAAACAAGATGCAGGTGTTTATACCCTGAATTGGGATGCATCTAAATTAACACGTGGTGCTTACTTTGTTACACTAATGAAGGATGGACAGGTAAAACAATCTGTTAATGTTGTAAAAAATTAATTCCTTACGAAGTATGCGGCCAAGGCTGCATACTTCTTTTTATCCTCTCAAAAACACATCACTATTTCATTGAGGATTTTAAAATTATTGTAGTTATGAGAAAGAATCTACTATACACAGGCGTACTACTTTTATTTGCCACAGCTTTTCTTGGGCTTATTTTAAATTATAAAAAAAAGCAGCGACAAAGGGCTGATTTTACACTGCAGCCACGTAACGGCAAGCTTGCAACTACAGACGAGTGGAAGGGCATTCAGTTGCAATATAATGCCATTTCAAAAGAATTAGAAACAAACCCTGATAATGAGAAACGTTTATTGGAATTAGCCAGCCTTTATATTAATGAAGGACGGATTACCGGTAACAATAGTTATTATGATGCAGCTGCCATGCAGCTGGTAAACCAGGTATTAAACAAAACCCCCGACCATTTTGATGCACTCAATTACAAAGCCTTGCTTTTATTATCACAGCATCATTTTGGCGAAGCGCTTGCTGTTGCAAAAAAAGCACAAAATATTTTTTCTTATAATGCTTTTTTATACGGCACTATTACCGATAGCCAGGTTGAATTGGGGCAGTACGCTGCTGCCGTTGTTAGTGCAGATAGTATGATTGCCATAAGACCTGATTTGCGTTCTTATTCAAGAGTAGCTTATTTAAGAGAAATACACGGCGATACCACAGGTGCCATTGCTGCTATGAAATTAGCCGTTGATGCCGGCCTGCCCGGTAATGAAGCAACAGAGTGGTGCCGGGTACAATTAGGTAAGTTGTATGAACAAACAGGTAATCTTTCTTATGCTTCTATGCATTATACCATTGCCTTAGAAAAAAGACCTTACTATGCCCCTGCTTATGCTGGCCTGGCAAGGATAGCATTTGCAAAAAACGAAACTACACAGGCCATTATACTATTACAACAGGCAGATTCCCTCTTAAGCGATCTTACGCTAAAAGAAGAAATGGCTGCAATTTATTTAGCAACGGGTAATAAACAAGCGCACCAACAACTCTATACAAATATTATTAATAAAATGGAGGATGCTGCCGCTTTATCTGCAAAGGCGGATAGTGCGGGGCATTATTCTGATAAGGAAATGTCTTACGCCTATGCAGCGTTAAACCAACTGGATAAAGCGCTTTTTCATGCCATACAAGAGTATAACCGAAGACCGGATAATATTGATGTGAATGAAAATATGGCCTGGGTATATTTTAAACGGGGAGAAAATACAAAAGCAGTAACTCACTTAGAAAAGGCATTGGTTACCGGTAATAAAAACCCGTTATTATTGTGCCGGGCAGTTTTAATTTATGCCGCTGCTGGTAATAAATTTAAAGCCCAATACTATGCCAGCAAAGTATTGCCCTTAAACTATACGCCTATTGCCGGTTTAAAAAAAGCTTGTGAACAGGCTATTCAATAATCTTAATTATTGTAAGAAATGATTAAGCGGGTTAAAAAATACGGTCTATTGTTATTGGCTATTATTTTTTCTCAGTATTTGATGGCGCATAATATTAATAATGCATTAAAAGGTGCTCCTGCAAGTGAAGTTGCTGGGTTTTACCTGCAATTGGGGGTTACGCATATTATTCCGCTGGGGGCTGATCATATACTTTTTATTATTGGCTTATGCCTGCTGCAAACATCTTTTAAAAATATACTCTGGCAGGCTACGGCTTTTACATTGGCACATACCATTACCCTGGCACTAAGTATGAAGGGTATTGTTGTTGCACCGCCTGTATTAATAGAGCCTGTTATTGCACTTTCTATTGCGTTTGTGGCTATAGAAAATTTTTTTATTGATGCAGTTAAGCCGTGGCGCCTGCTGTTGGTTTTTTTGTTTGGCCTGGTGCACGGGCTTGGTTTTGCCAGTGTGTTAAATGAAATAGGGTTGCCACCTGATAGATTTACCAGCGCTGTCATATTTTTTAATTTGGGTGTTGAACTGGGGCAGGTAGCAGTAATAGTATTGTTTTTTTTATTACTGGCTTTACCTTTTAAAAAACGGGTGTGGTATCATAAGGCAATTGTATACCCACTATCTGGATTAATTGCCTGTATTGCTATTTACTGGACGATTGAAAGAGTTATGAGTTAATGCAAAAAAATGCGCAGTAAAGATATACCGTTGAAACGAGCGTGGCAACGATGTTGCTTATAGTACAACTGCCGGTACCCAAACAGCTATCTTATTAAAACAGTATTTCCTTTTAAAAACACCTGCTTCTTTTTATCGGCATCGTAATATTTTAAGGTCCATACAAATGTGCCGGCAGCTAATACGTTGCCTTTGTACGTTCCATTCCAGTGTTTGGTCCAATCGGTAGTTGAAAAAATTAATTGCCCAAAGCGGTTATACACTTTAAATTCTAATTGTTCTGCTTTAATAGCGTTTAATGGGTAGAGGTCATCATTGTTTCCATCTCCATTTGGTGTAAAGGCATTGGGTACGGTTATATAGCAGGTGTTTAACACTCTTACAATATTAGTGGCAGTATCAGCGCATCCAAAATTATTTTCAACAATTAATTGCACGGTATATTTTTTTTCTCTGCCAGTAGTAGTGGGCGGGTATGTTTGTGGTGTTGCGTCTCTTTGACTTTGTGTTGCGCCGTTTCCAAAGCTCCAGCTATACCGGTCAATAATGCCAGTGCTTGTATTGGTAAATACGGCAGCATCTTCGGGGCATAATAAAATGGGGGCGGTAAAAGAAGCATTCAATGCATTTTCTACAACTACTGTTTGAGAACTTGTATCAATACAGATACCATTGCCAACACTTAAGTGAATTATTTTAACAGATTGTGGCGCAAAACTAAACGATGTATTTTGGGTAAATGCCCGCTGCTGATCCATACTCCATGTCCATTGATTGACACCGTTCCTTCCATCGTGTGATAGGTTGATAGTATTTAAACTGCAATCATAATTAATAGTATAATTAAACGCTGCAGATACGGTATCGTATGCTGTAAAACTAAGCAAGGAGCCAACCGGTGTTGCCTGGCTGCATTCATCCAGTAATGTATTACCATCAATACCTTGCTGCATTGTTAATGTATACAAGCCGCCAACCAGTATAGCAGTATTTAATTTTAAAACAATGCTGGTTGTTTTTCCGTTAGCATCACAAATGCCGGTAGCGGCTGTAATAATATTGCCACCCGGTCCCGTCAATAAAAAGTCACTGCCATTGGTAGCAATGCTGTTGCACAAAATAGGTTTTCTAAAAATCAATTTTAAACTATCGGGTGCACAGCGCAGCGGCACAATGCTATCCAGTGGGGTAGGCGCAACCGGAAAAACAGTTACCGATAAATTAGTGCCTGCCGAAATTGCACGATTGCAATAATCTAAAAGCGTATTGCCATCTGATCCGTTTTTTAAACCAATGGTATAGTTGCCGGGTATCAATCCGCCGGCAATGGTTAAAATAATAGAGTCCATATCAAAGCCATTGCTGCAACTAATACTTCTGGCGCTGGTAATAGTGCCAGAAGGAGTAATACTGAAATCACTGCCATCTGCAGCCAGTGAACTGCATTTCATTTTTTTGTTAAGTTTTATACCAATGGTGGTGCCACCGCAACCAGATTTTATTTCTTGTAGCGCCGGTAAGGTAGGGTCGGTAATACTACCGGTGCCACCGCTAAATTCTAAATCATAACCACTTTGAGAATCGGTAAAATGGCTGATCATTAATAAATACTCATGTCCTTGTATTAACACTGGCATGCTGCTAAACAATGCCTGTCCAAAACCAGCGCACACTAAACTTGTGGTACCTGCAGCACTGGTGCCGGTAATACCACCTTCACCACTCCAGTTATAACAAACAGTTAAGTTGCGGTTGGTATAAACATCGTTCGGGTTTTGGCCGGTAATGTCAAACAGTTGCCAGTCGTAATCATCGCTTAGTGTTTTGGGTTTAATAGTAAAACCTAATGTGCCACCCGTAAAACATGTAAACTTATACCAGTAGGGGTTTTTATCTTCATACATGGCGCCATCGTTGCAAGAAGTAACAATAGTGCGATTGGTACAAATAGGAACACTTTGCTGCTCAAACACACTGGTGCCGCAAACCGGAAATGCTGTGGCTGGCGTTTGCCCAATGCCACCACATTGTGCCCATGCAGATTTTGTAATAAAAAAAAGGCTTGCCAGCAATAAGGTATAAAACGTTTTCATTGTATCAGTTTGACCATTTAATGCAAGGTTTCGTTGCAAAAAATGATAGCACAAATGTACGCAAGTTAGCAGCAAAAAATAGCGGTTACCAGCAGTCGTTTTTCATAGCAGCATCCTTGCCACGCTCGGTTCAGCGGCAGTGCCAATGGCAGCCTCTTTATACAAACAGCTGTTATAATAATTTGGGTTACATTTGAGCTACCTTAAAAAACATGCTTTATGAGTAAATTTGATACTTACAATTTTGCGGGCAAAAAAGCCCTGATACGTGTAGATTTTAATGTGCCGTTAGATAAAAAAACATTGGAAATTACTGATGATACCCGCATGCGGGCTGCAATACCCACTATTCAAAAAATATTAAAAGATGGCGGTAGTGTTATTTTAATGAGTCACTTGGGCCGCCCCAAAGAAGGACCAGAAGATAAATCATCCTTAAAACATTTGGTCAATCATTTAAGCAAATTATTAAATGGCACCACTGTTTTATTTGCCAACGATTGTATAGGCGAGCAAGCTTTTTTAACCGCACATATGCTGCGGGCTGGTGAAGTTTTATTATTAGAAAACCTGCGTTTTTATAAAGAAGAAGAAAAGGGCGAAGAAGCTTTTGCAGAAAAATTAAGCCGGCTGGGCGATGTGTATATAAACGATGCATTTGGCACGGCCCACAGAGCACATGCTTCAACCGCGGTTATTGCAAAATTCTTTGCAACCGATAAAAGAATGTTTGGATTGTTAATGGAAGGAGAGGTGAGCAGTGCAGAAAAAGTGTTGCACCAATCAGAAAAACCTTTTACGGCTATAATTGGTGGCGCTAAAGTGAGTGATAAAATTTTAATTATTGAAAACTTGTTAGAGAAAGCAACTGATATTATTATAGGCGGTGGCATGGCCTATACGTTTATGAAAGCAAGAGGCGGAAAAATTGGCAACTCTCTATGCGAAGATGACCGACTGGAAACTGCCGTTGCCTTGTTAAAAAAAGCCACAGCAAAAGGTGTTAGCATTCACCTGCCGGAAGATTCTGTACTGGCCGATAAATTTGATGCTGCTGCTAATACCAATATTGCCCCCAGCGATGCAGTACCTGATGGTTGGATGGGCTTGGATATTGGTCCCAAAGCATGTGGTATTTTTGCAGAAGTAATACGCCGCTCAAAAACTATTTTATGGAATGGCCCAATGGGTGTTTTTGAAATGGAAAAATTTCAGGCAGGTACTAAAGCCATTGCAGTGGCTGTTGCAGAAGCTACTCAAAATGGTGGCTTTTCATTAGTAGGTGGTGGCGATTCTGTAGCTGCTGTAAATCAGTTTGGCTTTACAGATAAGGTAAGTTATATCTCTACAGGCGGTGGCGCCATGCTGGAGTATTTTGAAGGAAAGGTATTACCTGGTATTGCAGCCATTAACGATTAACGAATACTTTAAAAGCAGTAACATAGTAAACGGGGCCTGAAAAGGCCCCGTTTTAACATGAGAAAACTTGCATTAGCGCTGCTAAGCGCCTTAACCAAAACAGTTATTATTCTTCTTTGTCAACTTTATTTTTATAATCAAAATTGCTTTCTTTTTGCAGCCGTATCTTATCTTTTCTAAAATAATTTTTGTATTTGTTGCTTATAGCTTCCTGTTGTCTTTTGCCATTGATGGTTAGTATTCCATTGTCATACTCCACCACGTAATTTTCACCAGTTTTTAATAGTCCATCCTTTTCAAGTGCCTGAATGAGTTTTTTATAACTGGTGATTTCTTCTTTGGCTGCTTCAATTTCTATACGGGCTTTGTTCATTTCTTCTTTTAGGTTGTTTGTGCTCAACTCTTTTTGTATTTCTTCTCTGGCTTTTTCCATATCCAGTCTTAAGTGTTCTTTTTGTTGCAGTATTTCTTCACGTGCTTTTTCTAACTGTAGTTCTATTTCTTTTGTATCTATTTTTTTTATTTCGCTCAGCGCTTTTTTAAGTTCTGTTTCCAATTGTTTTCTTTCACTGGCTGTACGCACTTCTTTTAATGCTTTATCAACATCTACCTGCATTTTTTCTATATTAATACTGTTGAGGGCTTCCTGTTTTTTCAGCACAATTTTTTCTTCTTCCAGCGCTTTAAGTGCTTTGCTCATCTCTTTCTCTATATGTGTGTTGTTTAACGCGGCCAAGTTGCTTTCCATTTCTGCCCGTAGCTTCTCTATTTTAGCATCCGAAAATTCAAGATGTAATTGCGCTAATGTTTTATCAAGGTCTTTTATTATAGCATCTAAATCTCCGGCAATAACCGTTGGTAACTGTTTCTTTTTTTCTTTTGCTGGTAAAGTGTCTTTTACGGTCTTGTTTAGATTGGGTGCTTGATTATTGCCCAAGGCAATTGCAGTGCTGTATACAATTGCAAGAGCTGCTGCTGACAAGAGAAGGGGTTTCCAAAGACTAATTTGCATAATACATGGTTTTATGGTTGATAATACGAAACTGTTCGTATAAAAATACGATAGTTTTCGTAAAATGTTGCGTGCAGCGGACGTCTTTTATGTATTTAACAAAAAATTTGTTGTTGGTTGTTGCCTGCTAAGTGGTGTTTTACCGCTGAAGTGTGCGACGCAACAGCGGTTCATTTTTTGTTGCCGCTGGTTTCATAACTCAAAAGACTTTTTTTTGTTGCCACTTATAAAGTTATACGGTCGTTGCTCTTTTTTAACGTGGCTGGTAAAGGGCGGCAGTTAATCTTTGCACACCTGTATAAAGGCAACCAACTACTATGCGCATTATTTACCTGCTACCTGTTTTTCTGTTATTATTTTTATGTGGTTCTATAACTGTAGCGCAGGGAATTGATGCGTCTAATTATAAAAACGATTATCGCCTGCAAATTAAAAAGGCAACAGCAGCTTTAAAAATTGATGGAGTATTAGATGAAACTGCCTGGCAGGTTGCAGATACGGCCGGCAACTTCTGGTTAAAATTTCCTACCGATGATGCTATTGCCAAAACAAGAACCATTGCAAAAGTTACCTACGATAATAATTTTATTTACATTGGTTTTATTGCATACGATTGTAAAAAACCCATCGGGCAATCGCTTAAAAGAGACTCAAGAATAAGAGATAATGATGGGGTGGGTGTAATGCTTGACCCAATGAATAAAAAAACAAACGGATTTTATTTTACCGTTACCGCGTTTAATGTGCAAGGTGATGATTTGTTATCGGGCGGTGGTGAATTGAGTTTTAGTTGGGATCAGAAATGGTATTCTGCCACCAAACAATACGATGATTATTTTACAGTGGAGATAGCGATTCCTTTTAAATCCCTTCGCTATGATGCCACCAGTAATACTTGGGGCATTAATTTTATAAGAACTAATTTAAAAGATAACGAGATACATACGTGGACTAGGGTGCCGGTTAATTTTCCGGGGGTGGATTTGGGGTATTTTGGCGCTGCTACATGGGATGCGCCTCCTCCTGCACCCGGAAAAAATATTGCATTTGTTCCATACATCACTGGTGGTTTAAATCAATCAAAGCAAAATGCAAGCCCTGTAAAAGGCACTTTTAATGCAGGCTTTGATAGTAAGTTGGCTTTATCGCCCAAGCTAAATTTAGATATTACAGTCAACCCCGATTTTTCTCAGATAGAAGTAGACCGGCAGGTAACCAACTTAACAAGGTTTAATATTTTTTTTCCGGAGCGCCGTACTTTTTTTCTGGAGAACGATGATTTGTTTTCAAACTATTTATATCCTGAACTGCGTCCCTTTTATTCACGCAGTATTGGCTTAGATAAAAATGGCAACACTATACCCATTTATTTTGGGGCTCGCTTAACTGGTAACCTGGATGAGAAAACGCGTATTGGTATAATGAGCATGCAAACCGGTGCTAAAGATGGGTTTGCGGCACAAAACTATACCGCAATATCTACTAATCGCAGGGTATTGAAGCGCTCTCTTATTAAAACCTATTTTTTAAACCGACAAGGTTTTTTAACACCTGCACAAAAACTGCAAAACCCGTTAGATGCATATGGCCGCAATGCTGGTACTGAGTGGGTGTATTCTGATAATAATGGAAAACTGAATGGCTGGCTGGGGTATCATCATTCTTTTAAAGAAGGCATACGTAAAGATGCGGGCTTACTAAATTTTGGTGGTGCTTATAACGGGCGCAAATTTAATACCATGTTAGATGTAAATAATGTGGGTGTTAATTACTATGCTGATATGGGTTTTATTGCCCGTATAGAAAACTATGATGCAATCAGAGATACCATTATAAGAGTTGGATGGAAGCAATTGTTTCATGAAATGAATTATATAGTGTTTCCAAAAAAGGGTAGCATTAACCAGCACCAGTATGGCTTTGAAACATTTTTGGTATACAACCCTGATAATAGTTTAAACGAGCGGTTTAACCGGTTGCGTTACTTTATCAATTTTAAAAATACCAGCAGTATTCAGCTGCGGGTAGATAATCAGGAAACCAATCTGCTCTTTCCAATTTCATTTACAGGCGGCACTCCTTTGCCGGCTGCACAATACAGCTATAGCCAGTTTAATGCCGGCTATACTTCTGATGTGAGAAAACAATTTGCTTATAGTGGAAATGTAAGAGTGGGCGAATTTTATAATGGGCACATACAACGCTACAGCGGTAGCATAACCTATCGCAACCGGCCATGGTTAACCGTTGAAATGAATGTGGAATACAATCGTATTGAATTACCCACACCTTATGGCAGCACCGATTTGTTTTTAATTGCACCCCGTATAGAAGTAAATTTCAGTACCAGTATTTTTTGGACTACTTTTTTGCAATACAACACACAGCGCAATCTTTTTAATATTAACAGCCGTCTTCAATGGCGTTATAAACCCATGAGCGATTTGTTTGTGGTGTATACCGATAATTATTTTACAGATCCATTGTTTAAAAGCCGCAGCCGGGCCCTTGTATTTAAATTAAATTATTGGCTGAATATTTAATAGTTAACCAGCATTTGTAATGCTACTCAGCATCGTTGCGTCGCACACTTGTACTGCATAATAAAAAAGGAACCGTTTTAATACCTGCTTAAAGTGGCATAAAAGCAATGCCGTTAGCGGTTTAAGAATACTTCTTTCTAATCCAGAAATCTTTCTTTAAGTGCTGGCGTAGGCAACCAGCATTCATTTTTTTTGCCAAACCATTTATACCGGTTATTGGCAATTAAATTATAAATACCATTTCTTATAAACGGAGGAACAATTATTAGAATATAAAGTAATTGCCATAGACCACCCAAGTGCTTGAGCATACGAAGTGCACCCGTAGATTTTGTATACAATTTTTCACCTTCCAGCAGCATAAAAGAATTAAACGCATCCTTTGGCAGCTGATGATTTGATAAAATAGTTTGTCCGTAATTACCTTGTAATGATCCAAACAAGAATTGTTTCTTATGATCTCGGTTTAGTATAAACTGAACGCTGCTGCTGCATAAATTGCAAACACCATCAAACAAAACAATCTTCTGCGTATCGTTCTTCATAAGGCAAAGGTACACTAAGCAGGATGGTAGGTGCATTCGCCTAACAGAAATTAGTTTTTTAACAGGAAGGCCTTATTTTTGCAACTATGCTACCAATCAGTAATCGTGGGTTACAAATGCCCGCTTCACCCATCAGAAAATTGGTGCCTTATGCAGAGGCAGCTAAAACAAAAGGTATAAAAGTGTACCATTTAAATATTGGCCAGCCCGATATTGAAACTCCGGCACAGGCATTAGATGCGGTTCGTACGGCAGATTTTAAAGTATTAGAATATAGCCATAGCGCTGGTAACGAAAGCTACCGCCGTAAACTGGCCGGTTATTATAAATCTGTTGGTGTTGAAATCAATCATCAACAAATAATTATTACCACCGGCGGCAGTGAAGCCATTTTATTTGGCTTTATGTGTTGTTTGGATCCGGGGGACGAAGTAATTATACCAGAGCCATTTTATGCTAATTACAATGGCTTTGCTGTAGCAGCAGGCGTTGTGGTAAAACCTATTACTTCTTATATAGAAAATGGGTTTGCTTTACCAGCAATCAGTGCTTTTGAAGCAGCCATTACCCCCAAAACAAAAGCTATTGTTATTTGCAACCCCAATAACCCCACAGGTTATTTATACAGCAAAGAGGAAATGGAAACTCTAAAGCAAATAATTATTAAGCACAATCTTTATTTGTTTTCTGATGAGGCTTACCGCGAGTTTTGTTATACAGGAGCACATATTAGTGCGATGCAGTTAACGGGTGTTGATAATAATGTGGTACTGATGGATACCATCAGTAAAAGGTATAGTGCCTGCGGGGGTCGTATAGGTGCGTTTATCACACGCAATCAGCAATTATTAGATACTGCCATGAAATTTGCACAAGCACGGTTAAGCCCGCCTAGTTTCGCCCAGATATTGGGAGAGGCGGCTATTGATTTACCAACAGATTATTTTGATGGCACAAAGGCCGAATATTTAAAACGAAGAGATACCTTGGTGAATCGGTTAAATAAAATGCCAGGTGTCTTCTGTCCAAACCCCGGCGGTGCTTTTTATGCTATTGCCAGGCTGCCAATTGATAATGCAGATGTTTTTTGTCAATGGCTGCTGGAATCTTTTGCCTATAACCAGCAAACAGTTATGCTGGCCCCTGCCACAGGTTTTTATGGTACGCCAGGGTTGGGTAAAAATGAGGTAAGGTTGGCCTATGTGTTGAATACCACAGCCATTAATGCAGCCATGGATTGCCTGGAAAAAGCACTGGAAGTTTACCCTGGTACTGTAAGACCCACCGCTACAGATAATGCGGTTGCCGCTGTATAAAAAGTATAAAATACATTTCAGATATTGGCGGGCAATCTTTATTTTTGCCGCCCATTTGCCGGGGTAGCTCAGCTGGTTAGAGCATCGGATTCATAACCCGAAGGTCGGCAGTTCAAGTCTGCTCTCCGGTACCATGTTAAAGGCTCCTAACTTAGGAGCCTTTATTTATGATATATACTGTTTACATACTATGCGAAGCGATAGGGTGCAGGGCATGAGACAGTATACCCTACACCTTTTTGCTGATACCTTTTCTTCTGTTGAAGTATGCGACGCAAGGGCGATGCTATGAAAAACAATTGCTGGTTACCTATTCTTCTTCAGCCGTATTTTTTAACATGGATAAAACTGTGAATGCATTTTTAGTAACTACTTTTTTATTTAAAAGTGCAGCGTCTGTTTTTACCTGCACCCAACCATTGCTGCGGGTGCCTGTTGTAATGGGTGTGGCTATAAATTGATTGCTGCTGTTTTCTACAAAAACATATTCTTTATTCTCAAAACGTACAATGGCTTCTTCGGGCAATACATTGGTTGTGGTATTACTTAATTCAACCTGTGCTGTTATAAACATGCCGGGCTTTAAATTAGAAGGCATGTTTATAAAATGGCAATGCACCAGCCCGCTGCGGTTTTCATCTACATTTTTAGTAACCAAAATTATTTCGGCATTGTATTTTTTTTCTGGCTCGTCCACAAAACTGATGTTTACTTTTTGACCGGCGTTTAGTTTATTAATGTCTTTTTCAAAAACGGTTAGTGCTGCATGAAAATCGGTTGGATCTATCAGTTCAAACAATATATCCTGCGGCTGTACATATTTGCCAATGTTTACATTTACTTTAGAAACAAAACCATTAATAGGCGAAGTGATGCTAACCTTACGGGAAATGGTAGCTTCATTTAATTGTACTGGGTTAATGCCTGCTAAGCGTAGTTTTTCATCTAAGGCTTTTACCAATATCCGCTGGCTTTCATATTCTGCCTGTGCCTGCTGTAGTAATTTATCGGCACTGGCTTTTGTTTCATTCAGTGTTTTCTGGCGGTCGTATTCTAAATGTGTGAGGGTAAGTTTTGTTTTAGCCATCAGGTAATCTTGCTGTAGTTGAATCAGTGCCTGATCTTCTATAATGGCAATGCTTTCTCCCTTTGAAACATGCATGCCTGGTAAAAGGCTTGTTTTTTTAAGATAGCCGCCCAATGGAAAACTTACAGATACAATATTTTGCGGAGGCACATCAATTTCTCCGTTCAGTTGCAGGCTTTCATTCATTAATTGTTGTGTAATGGTGCCCGTACTAATATTGCCAGCTTTTATTTGCTGACTGGTTAACGTAATGCTATTGCTGTTTTCCGTTTCTTTTTCTATAGTAACTTCTTTATTATTGCTGCAAGCGGTTTGTAATAATAAAAGCGTAGTGACAAAAAATAAATATTTCATATAATAGTCTGTTAATTGTTATTGGTTAAATATTGCAAACTGGTTACGGCAAAATTGTATTGCTTAACTGCATCCAGATAATTGCTTCGGATGGCAATAACCTGACTCATTAACTGGCTCCATTGTAAATAATCGATGGCGCCTTTTTCAAAATTTAGTTTTGCCGTGCTGGTAATAACTGCTGCTGCTGGCAGGCCGGTATTTTCAAAATAGCTGATAGCTGCTGCACTGGTTTGCACCTGTTGTTGCCATTGCTGGTATTCTGTTTTTAATGCGGCTTCAGTGGCTGTAATTTTTATACCGGTGATGGTTTCTGCAATTTTGCCAGCTTTAAAGCGGTTTCGTGATGCCTGATTTACCAATGGTAAAGCAATGCCGGCAGAAACGGTGTGAAAGCGGTTATTGCTTTTATAAAGCAGTTGTGTAACTCCATCGGCAGATTGCCAGCCATTAATGGATTGATTAGAATAACCCGCCATTATTTCGGGTTGCCGGTTATTTTTCTCCATTTCATTGCTGACTTGTGTTAATTTTTTTTCTTGTTGCAGCAATAGTATTGTTGGATGTTGTACCAGCAATGCTGTATCTGTAACAACATTTGCAGCTTTAATAGTACTGTAAGATGCGGCTACCGGTGTATGAACGTTTAGCAGGTATTGCAGCAAGTATTGCTGTGTTATTATGTCTGTTGCCAATTGTTTCTTTTGCAATTGTACCTGTTGCAATTGCAGTGCAGCGCTGTTTTTTTCCAGCACATTAGTTTCTCCGGCTTTTAAACGCAACGCTGCTGCCGCAGCCACATTGTTATACATACTTTCCAGTTGGGTTAACAGCTTGTCTCTTTCCATCAAATCTATCAAGGTGTAAAAAGAAATACTTACCTGTTTGCTTATTTCTTTTTCAGTATGCAATTGCATAACACTTGCTACCTGCTGGTGGGCTGCATATACTGCTGCTTGCCGTTTATACACTGATGGCAGGGTAAAGCTTTGTATCAGGTTGAAGCGTGTATCTGTATTAAAACTATTGATATTGCCATATTCTGTAGTGAACTGTGTTTTAGGCAACTCATACACATGTTGCTGCAGTTGTTTCCAATAGGTTTGTTGTTGTACTTGTTGCTGCACTGATAAATTTTGTTGCTTGGCCAGTGTTAACATTTTTTCTAAAGTCAGCGCTTGTGTTTCCTGGCTGCTGCTTTGCAACGGTAATAGTGCCGTTAACAATAGTATGACAGTAATGGGTTTCATATTTATCTTTTTTGTTGGTCTTTCAAACCACGCATATAAAACGGGTAATACTAATAAGGTAAGCAGGGTGGCGGTTAACAGCCCGCCAATAACCACTGTTGCTAGTGGTCTTTGTACTTCTGCACCGGCACCCTTACTTAATGCCATGGGTAAAAAGCCTAAGGAGGCAACAGCTGCTGTCATTAACACCGGGCGAAGCCGGCTGGCGGTGCCTTCTGTAATAATTTGTTGAATAGCATATTCTCCACTTTGTTTTAAGCGGTTAAAAGCAGATATTAGTACAATGCCGTTTAGCACGGCCACCCCAAACAAAGCAATAAACCCAACGCCGGCAGAAATACTAAAAGGCAACTGCCGTAACCACAAGGCATAAATGCCACCAATGGCAGAAAGCGGAATAGCCGAAAAAATAAGCAATCCATATTTTATAGAGCCAAAAGCAAAATACAGCATTAGTAAAATAAGCAGTAACGCTATTGGCACCGCAATGGAAAGCCGTGCATTGGCTTCTTCTAAATTTTGAAACTGGCCGCCATATTTTATATAATAACCTGCTGGTAATTTTAATTGACTGCTCACTTTCTCTTGCAGGTTTTTTACTGTTGTTTGCACATCGGTGCCTCTTACGTTAAAGCCAACTGCAATTCTTCGTTTTGCATCTTCGCGTTGTATCTGGTTAGGACCTTCTTTTATACTTACCTCGGCCAGCTGATACAAGGGTACCTGTAACCCACTGGGTGTAGGTACCAGTAATTGTTGAATATTGGTGAGGTCTTTTCGTTGTGTTTC
The DNA here is from genome assembly GCA_004295245.1 of Sphingobacteriales bacterium. Taxonomy (GTDB): domain Bacteria; phylum Bacteroidota; class Bacteroidia; order Chitinophagales; family Chitinophagaceae; genus JACMLD01. The sequence continues at coordinate 29,256 of REAR01000096.1, forward strand.
TTCTAAACGAACCACCAAATCAAAACGTCTTTCATTTTCGTAAATCATTCCTGCACTTTCACCGGCAAAAGCTGTTTTAACAATACGGTTAACATCTTCTATATTCAATTTAAACAATGCAATGGCCTGGCGATTGAAAGTAATAACCACCTGTGGTATACCGGTTACTGTTTCTACATAAATATCTTTTGCACCTTTTACGGTATTCATTAATGCCCCCAGCTGTTGTGCATAAAAAGCAAGCGTATCTAAATCTTCTCCAAATATTTTACACACCACATCCTGTCTTGCGCCAGTCATCAGTTCATTAAAACGCATTTGCACCGGAAATTGAAAACCTGTGCTAACGCCTGGTACCTGCTGCAATGCCATACTCATTTTATTGGCCAGCTCATCAAATGTTTTTGCTGAGGTCCATTGTTTTTTATCTTTTAATATCACCATCATGTCTGCAGCTTCAATGGGCATGGGGTCTGTTGGTATTTCTCCACTGCCTATCTTAGTTACAACTTTCTCCACCTCCGGAAATTTTTGCAGTAATACTTTGGCTGTTTTTTGTGTAGCCTCTATAGTTGTTGTTAAAGAACTGCCGGTAAGTACACGGGTATCCACGGCAAAATCGCCTTCTTCTAATTCTGGTATAAACTCACCGCCCAGTGTATTAATAATAATGATGGCAGATGCAAACAACAGCAATGTAATGGCAACAACTAATTTAGGAAAGGCCAGCGCTTTTAGTAATACCGGTCGATACCAACGTTGCAAACGCTGCATCATACGGTCTGATAAGTTGGGGGTATGCTTTACTTTTTTGCTCATAACCAGCGCCGTCATCATAGGTACATAAGTAAGCGATAACACAAACGCACCCACCAACGCAAAAGAGACTGTTTGCGCCATGGGCTTAAACATTTTGCCTTCTATGCCCACTAAAGAAAGTATGGGCAGGTACACTATTAAAATAATAATTTGCCCAAACACGGCTGCGCCCATCATTTTACCAGCGGTGCTTTCTACTGTTTCGTCCATTTGTTGTTGGGTGTATGCAACCCCGTTAAATAAACTATTGTTTGAATGGTATAAGTAAAACATTACAGCCTCTACAATAATTACAGCCCCATCTACAATCAAACCAAAATCCAACGCACCCAAACTCATCAGGTTGCCACTAACCCCAAA
>REAR01000251.1 GCA_004295245.1 Sphingobacteriales bacterium
TTTTCAAACAGTGTTTATAGATTGCCAGTTTACAGGCTGTAATCTAAAACTTACACAAGTGCCGCAAACCGGCTTTCAGCAAACCCTGTTTACAGATTGCAACTTAACCGGTATCCATTGGCACGAAAGCAGTCCCTTTTTATACAATCCGCAGTTTAACAACTGTATACTAACCCTGGGCTCTTTCTATGCTATGAAACTGAAACAACTACATTTTATAAACTGCCAGTTGCACGAAGTGATTTTTACAGAAGCAGATTTAACCGAAACAATATTTAGCCATTGCGACCTTGACAGGGCTGTATTTGATAATACATTATTACACAAAACAGACTTTACCACCGCCTTTAATTTTTCAATTCATCCGCCACATAACAAGCTGTCTAAAACCCGGTTTACGCTGCAGGGTTTGCCCGGTTTATTAAATCAGTACGATATTATTATTGAATAATTTTACCCTTTAAGCCCTTGCTGTTAAAGCATTTGAGCCCCCACAAGGAAATTTTAACAGGATCTCTTTAAAATAAAAATAGTAAAACGGTTACTATGGCGTATATTTGCGGCGTTAATTTGAGTTCTAACAGCATTTGTTAAGTGTACAATATTTCTGCTAAGCACATTTCTGCTAATCGTGTATTTGTCTTTTACGCCTGCTTTATTCTCAAGCATTTTTTTAAGTTCAATTTATTTAAAGCATGAACATTTATGTTTCAAACTTAAGCTTCAACGTAACTGATGATGACTTAAGAGGTTTTTTCCAGGAGTACGGAGAAGTTACTTCAAGCAAAGTTATTTTAGACAAAATGACCAATCGCAGCCGCGGTTTTGGTTTTGTTGAGATGACTGATGATACATCAGCTCAAAAAGCTATTACTGAGTTAGACGGTGCAACTGCCGATGGTCGTTCTATCCGAGTAACTGAAGCAAAACCACGTGAAGAAAGAGCTCCAAAGAAATCTTTCAGCAATCGTTGGTAAAACAATTTTAGAGCAGGATAGCCTAGTGCTATCCTGTTTTATTTAAAATTTATTATAGTATGACAGCAGAACAAATAGAAAAAGTATTAAACGGCCAAAGCGATAGCGAACGCATCGTAACTATTTCTTTTAAAAACCGTAATAACTTTACCGGTGTTTTTGTAAAGGGTAACGACTTTGATGAATTAAAAATTAAAAACTTCTGGCGCATTGTATCACTTACCAACCAGGAGCAG
>REAR01000122.1 GCA_004295245.1 Sphingobacteriales bacterium
ACTAATTCCCTTTTTTCGTCTACTGGTATTTTCTCAATTTCATTAATCCCTTGAATAACTTGTTGAATTAAATCTTGCTTTCCAAACGAAACATGAAAATAATTTACTGTAAACCAGGCGTTAGAAATTATTCTTGCAAATAAGTCTCTTTTGGGAATTTTTAAGCTCCCATTTTCAACCTCTTGCAGAATGGATAAAAACCAATAATACTTGTAAGTTGCTGAAGTATTATTGAAACATGCTGCCAAAAGATTAACAGATACTTTATTTGAAGCAGGCAATTGCATAAACAATTCTTATTCTTGCTTTAAAAATTTATGCTCTCATATTTTTAATACCCGATTATTTACTCAAATCTAATATATTATTTTATTGTAAATACTTCATTGATGTTTGTCAACAACAATTCTTACAAATAAAAATTGCGAAAAAAAAGCATAACAACTACCCTTATTCATTTTTGCGCTAGGAAATTCTTTTGCCACCCAAACAACTGCATTATTTAAGCCTTTTGTTTTCTTAGCACAAAGTGAAGACGCTCCTCCAGCTTTATCCCTCTGTGTTTATTTTCAATGCCTGTTTCTCTCAATTACTCCTGCCGCCCATTGCGTTGCCGATGAACCGAGCGTGGCAAGGATGCTTAACCGGAGTTACAAATGATGGCTACAAAAAACTATTTACCCCACCAGGCACTCATGAGGCCGGTTAAGGAAAAAGCCGTCATGTACAAGGTGGCTAAACAAAAATTCATGAGCAGGATGAGCACAATGTTTTTAAGCAGGGTGCCTTTTTGCCACATCATGCGGCCAAACGTATGGCCATAGTAGGCCATAAAAATAAACATGAAGATGGTGTAGTTAACTGTTAACCCGCCGGTGCTGTAATATTTTATTAAGCGAAACACATTAATAAGCAGGAAAAATATATTTAAGTAGGCGGCCAGGTAGGTGTTTATTAAAAAATGCTCCCAATAATTATAACGGTTTTTGCGAAAGAAAAACCAGGTTACCAGGCTGAGCAGGGGTATCATTATAAAAATGAGCAGGCTGGGGTATTTGCCAAAAAAGCTGTTGGCAAATAATATTTTTTCGCCCGGGTTATCTTGCATAAACCGCAGGTTAATGGCCTCATCGCAAGCTTTTATAAGCAGGGTGCAAATGGTGCTTAATATTACCACAAAGCCAAAGGGCCGAAAGTGTTTTACCCGCTGCCCATTAAGGTAGTTAATTAATGTGCTGCCGGGGTTGGTAAACAATTTGCCCAGGGTATAAAAAAAGCCTTTGTCAATATGCAGTATTGAGTGTGGTATATCGTGCAAAAAGTATTTGGCAGTAATGGGTTCTACGGTTGCTGCTTGTCCGCATTGTGGACAAAAATTTCCTTTAAAATGATGATTGCAGTTTTTACAAATAATAACAGCCATGAATGAATAGCATTTAAAAAACCTTTTTTAAAAATAACAAAGAAATGCCTGCATTGCTATTTTGGTTTTATGTTTAATTATTTGTTGCCTGAATTATCGTAATAGGTATAGTCTTTTATTATAAGCCCGTTTTGTATGGTTAACACGGTTATAATGGGCAGCTAAAAGGCGCTGCCATCTGGTGCGGTGCCTTTAGAAATAAATTCTGCCACCACGGTTTGGTTGCCCGAAGGATAGAGGGCTACCACACTATCTTTTATATTGGTAAAAGTTTGTTGCAGTTGGGTATATTTTTGTATGGTTTGCTGCCGGGTTTGGGGCACAATGCCTATGCCCAGTGAGGGGTCTTTAAAGAATGCGGTATCTGCATACAAGGCGGCCATGCCGGCCCAATCGTGCTGGTTAAATTTTTCAAATAAAAGCAGGGCTTGTTTTATGGTGCTGCTGTCTGTTGAGGCGGTAGCGGTGGTGGTTTTTACATTTACCACCCCATTGCAGGCCATGCAACCAAGGGCTACAAAAAGGATGAGCAAGTATTTCATGTACTGTTGGTTTGTACATCAAATTTATTTCTTTTGCCCTCTCCACGGTATAAAAAGTTGGCGGCTTTCGTTTAAAGAAAGTCCGCTTACCTTATTGCCTTCTATTGAACCCGAATGAAAATAGGTGCCGCTTTGATCTGCAGTGGTAAAGGCAAAATAAATTTTATCCCAATCGGTATTTATGTACCCACCTGTGAAGGGGTAGCCGTAAAATTCACCATCAAAATTTTTTCCGGTAATTTTTGTGATTTTAAATTCTTTGAGATAGGGGGCACTGGCGGGGTCGGGGCGTAAATCAATTATCCAGGTACCTATGGCGCTATCGCTAACCGGTTTTTTTTGCTGGGCACTTGCTGTTAGTGTGCTAATAATTATTAACAGAGAGAGCAGAATTTTTTTCATGTGTGTGTTTTAAATATGCAACATTTAAAAATGCTATTTGTTTAAACCCCTTCTTGTTGGTGTACCCAATCTTTGGGGGTATGGCCGGTATGTTTTTTAAAAGCCCGGTTAAAAGTGGCTTTGCTGTTAAAACCACAATCGTAGGCAATGCCTAAAAATGTTTGGGCATGGTGTTCATTAAAATTTTGAGAAGTACCGGTATTAATGAGTTTAGAAAGTTCTGTTGAGGGCATTTTTATTTGAAGCGCTAGTTGGGTTAAGCTTAAGGCTTCATCAAGATAAGGCTTCTGCTGCTGCATGTATTGCAGTAATGTTTGCAACGCAGCATTGTTTAGCAACTGCTGTTTCTCTTGTGGTTGCGTTTGTGGGGCGTTTTGTATAGGCTGCTGTAGCGCTGTACTTGTATTAAACTGTAATTTGTTGCGTTGCCGGTGGTTGGTAAAAAAGCCACCAATACTTAAATAATATACCGCAATACCCAGAAAGAGGTAAGCATACCAATCAAATACATAGGTTGTGCCATTGGTAAAAACAGCTACCAGATTAAACAATAAAAAAATAATAACCCCTGCACTGATGCAATATATAAAATTACGCAGCCAGCTAAAACTGATTGGGACCGTATCTGAAAAATTTTGTTGAATGTATAATTGGTATTTTTTAAATGCGCTGAAGGTGATGAACAGGTAGTATAAAAAAACGACATTGCTGAATTCATAGAAAAACCAGCTACGATCTATATCTGCATATGGACCTTTGGTACCATATTGTGATAACGCGGTATTTGCAAAAGGGTGGTGCCCTACAAAATCTAACCCTGTTTTAATAAATACCAGCAGTAAACCTAATATAGGTATTATAAAATGTTTTGTATGTGATTTATTAAACCTGAACTGTGTATTTGTAATACTCAAAAAATAAAAGTAGAGCAGGGGGCCCATCCACAAAGTGTTCTCAAACGGAAAGTAAAACATAAAAGTAGTATAGCTATCGTGGCTATCGTACCAACCGGCAAAGCCCAGCATCCAATAAGCAATTTTAATAGCATTTAATAATAACAGCCAGGCCAGCAGGGTATCACTTTTTTGCTCTTGCTTATATGCCCTTATAAAAAGCAGCACAGCAAACAATAAGCCTTGTGCAAAAGGCAGCAATAAGATGCTGCTATAAAAATTAAACTGAAAAAACATGCTGATAAAGGTTCTGCGAATTATAGTAACGCCAATTTATTGTTTAAAGATATTTACTACTCTTTTTGCTTTTCTATTCTTCTAACCGTAGCTCTACCAAAATTGGGTAAAGGGGCTGAAAATTGTATAGCAGTGCCATAGCGTTGCTGGTAATAGTATTTCAATATATCGGTACGCTTGCCCCACCACAATACCTGTTGGTGTTGCCAAAGCTGCTTTACTGTATTGATGTGAAACTGGTTGAGTATAGGCTGGTATTCGTTATTAAAAAAATGGTCTTTATACAAAAGATTGGGTAGTGCGTATTTTGCCGGGCTATCCCAAATACTAAAACTATCCATGGGAAAACTATCTTCTGTAACTATAAAAAGATGCTGTGGCATTGCAGCAATGCGTTTCTGTGCTTCTTTAAAAGCGGTATTTTCTTTTTTATTCTGTTTGCTTACTTTTTGCAAACGAACCACGCCCCAGCTTATACAAAACAATACGAGTACTGCAGCAATGCCCGATTTTATACCCGCTAAACGTATAGCAGGCAGGCTTACAAAAATGATACAAATGGCGGCGCCAATAATAACTGGCACCAGGTAAAATGGAAGTTTTAGAAAAAAATGTAAAAACAATAGTAAAAACAGCGCAGCTGCTGGTACCATAAAACCCAACCATCGCTTAGCGCTACTATTTGTAAATAACAGCAAAGCTGTTGCTAATAGTAACGCCAATACAAAAATGCGGCTTTCTATTGCCGGCCAGTACAAACGCTGCAGGCCATTTTTAATGTATTCATTTTTCGGCACCCTGTTCTTTGCTGCTAATTCATTAATTTCTTTACTGGAAAGAAACTCCTGATCAAAATACATACCATAGCTAATAAAAGCTTCTTGTATAGAAAAATGGTTGGGGTCTTTTGTAATAAGGGGTTTATTATAATAATTAAAAACTGCCTGCCGGTAATTTTCTTCCTGCTGCCACCCGGCACTATTTTTTTGATAGTACTGTTGGTGCTGGTAGTTTAATGCTGCTGTAATTAATACTACTACTAAAAGTGTTATCACCAACTTCAACCTGTTAATAAAAAAAGGGGGTGCTATTAATAAAGGGCTTGCTACCAGTACTACTGGTATTAACACATGTATTCTGAACAACGCCCCGGTTAACAATAGCACTGCAGGAAAAATATAATACACCCACTCTTTGTTGGTATTGGCATTGTGCCATAAAACAGCCGTTGCTGCCATGCCCGCAATAGCTGCCGTTACACTAAATGTGAGCTGCAATAAAAACCATGCTTCAATTATTACAAAAAAAACAAGGTATAAGATTATAGCAATACGTTTGGGTTGCCTTTGCAATATTACAAACAGCATGGTACTGGTGCATACATAATGAACCAATATTAAAAGCAGGGTGTACCAGTTTATAAAAGGTGCAGCTTTAAATAGTGTTGCCAGAGTATTGCCCAATATTGGGTGCATGATGTGGTTATAATGCAGCAAGGCTGTTGGCTCTTGTGCAAAACCGCCACCCATCAGGTACAGTAAAAAAACATCATCGCCCGAGTGATAAACCGGGAAACAAAAAAAGAAAAGAAGTAGAAATAAAACGCCATTAATTACAGTGGCGCTTATTATATTTTGTATTGCAGGTTTCATTCATAAAAAGATACCGCAACAAGATACAACATTCCTGCGCTGCTTATTCTTTAACACCTGCTTCTTTCAGCAGTTGCTTATCGCTTTCATCCAATTCTACTATTGCGTAATGTTTAAGATCGTTCAGCAACACTGCGTCCATTGCATTTACAAAACTTAGTAAGGAAGCCTGACTGCTGGGTTTAATAAGTAGCATGAGATCTGAACGATTAAAGACCGTACTGTTATCCAGCAATTTTTGTTTGGTTCTTATGATGGACCCTATTCCGTTTTCAAAAGAAAAGCTTGTAGTGCCAGATGCTTTATTCACCCTTGCGTTTTGTATGCTGCCATGATAATAAAATACCTGCCCGTTAGATAGTGGTATAACAGTGAGGGCTGTGCTTTCTCCAACATTTGTGGGTATTGTTACTGATGTATCATCTGGCATATACAGGGGCAGGCCCGTTGGCTCTTTCATGCTGGTGGTAAATACAAAAAATGTAATGAGCAGGAAGCCGAGATCTACCATGGGTGTAAGGTCTACGCGGGTTGATAATTTTTTTGAACGTCGACTACCGCTGTTCGGTTTTATACCTGTATTTATTTCTGCCATTGTTTTTTTAATTGAGACGCTGCTGCTGCATTTTTCCATATGGTTACTATTAACGTATTACAAGGCGCTGACAAAAGTGTTGCCGATGAACCGAGCGTGGCAAGGATGTTGCACCAGGTTATGTGGCTGGTCTCCAAAAAATCAATCCGCTACTTGAGGAAGGTCATAACAAGGCGCTACGCTGTGGGTGTAACTTTACTGCATCAAAAAAAACACTTGTATCAGCAAGTGGCCTTATTCAAAAACACTTAAATGTAAAAAAATGAAAACCATCATTGTTCCCACCGATTTTTCTGTTATGGCAAATAACGCTATGCGTTTTGCTACAGATATGGCCCAGCATATTAATGCTTCTTTAATGCTACTGCATATTTATCAGGTACCGGTTGCTATTGGTGAGGTGCCAATGCCGCTGGTGAATGTGGATGAATTGCAAAAAAGCAGTGAAGAAAAATTAAAGACATTAAAAGAGGAAGTTGAAAAACTTACCGCCTTTAAAGTAAAAGTGTATATAGAAGCACGGCTTGGTGAAGTGGTGGATGAGCTACAAAATGTTTGCGCCACTGTTCAACCCTTCGCAGTTATATTAGGTACAAAGGGTTCTGGTGCGCTGGAGCGTATGCTTTTTTTACTTTAAGTGCTATGAAGCATCTGGATGTGCCGGTAATGGTAATACCTCCAGGGGTACGTTATAAACCCGTACATAAAATTGGTTTGGCCTGCGATTTTAAAAACGTAGTAGCAGCTACACCAGAAAAAGAAATTAAATCAATTGTAAAAGAGTTTAATGCAGCGCTGCATGTGCTGAATGTAGATTACCATAATCAGCATTTTGAAGGCAATACTCCTGAAGAGTCTTTCTTACTGCACAATATGCTGGCAGAAGTAAAGCCATCCTATCATTTTATTGAAAAAGAAAACGTTGAAGAAGGTATTAAAGAATTTGCTGAAACCAACAATATTGATTTTATAATTGTAATACCTAAAAAGCATCAGTTTTTAGAAGGCCTTTTTCATAAAAGTCTTAGTAAAGAATTAGCTTTTCATTCTCATGTTCCGGTGATGGCAATACACGAATAAGGTTGTTGAATAAAATAGCCCCGTAAAGTTTACGGGGCTATTTTTATTAGTTGTTTAAATTATTGCTGTTTTAAAATTCTGCTGTTTTAGGTGCCCGTGGAAATGCAATCACATCGCGGATATTGGTCATGCCGGTAACAAATAGTACCAGTCGCTCAAAACCTAAACCAAAACCGGCATGTGGTACCGAACCAAAACGGCGGGTGTCTAAATACCACCAAAGTTCTTCAGCAGGTACATGCATTTCTTGCATGCGTTGCTCTAATTTTTGTAATCGTTCTTCCCGCTGAGATCCGCCTACAATTTCTCCTATGCCCGGTGCTAGTATGTCCATTGCAGCTACGGTTTCTTTTCCGGGTTCGCAGCCATCATCCTGCCGCATATAAAAAGCTTTTATTGCAGCGGGGTAGTTGGTAACAATTACGGGTTTTTTAAAATGTTTTTCTACCAGGTAGCGTTCGTGCTCGCTTTGCATATCAATACCCCATTTTACATCGTATTGAAATTTTTTCTTTTTATAAGCGGGGCTTTGTAATAAAATATCAATGGCCTGTGTATAGGTTATTTTTTCAAACTGGTTATTAATAACAAACTCCAGTTTTTCTATCAATCCCATTTCGCTGCGTTTATCCTGCGGCAGCGCCTTTTCTTCTTCTGTTAATCGTTGGGCTAAAAATTCCAGATCTTCTCTGTTATGCTCCATTGCATATTTAATAATATACCGTATAAACTCTTCTGCCAGTTGCATATTATCTTCTAAATCATAGAAGGCCATTTCTGGTTCTATCATCCAAAACTCTGCAAGGTGGCGGGTGGTATTAGAGTTTTCTGCACGAAAGGTGGGGCCAAAAGTGTAAATATCTCCAAAAGCAGTTGCAGCCAGTTCTCCTTCTAATTGTCCGCTTACGGTTAAGTTGGTATTACGGCCAAAGAAGTCTTCTTTAAAATTAATACTACCATCTTCATTGCGTGGTGGATTATCAAAAGGCAATGTGGTTACCTTAAACATTTCGCCAGCCCCTTCTGCATCGCTGGCGGTAATAATAGGCGTGTGCATGTACACAAAGCCTTTATCGTTAAAAAATTTATGAATAGCATATGCCAGTGTATGGCGAACTCTGAATACGGCAGCAAAAGTATTGGTGCGAAAACGCAGATGCGCTTTTTCTCTTAAAAATTCTAGGCTGTGTTTTTTAGGTTGTAAAGGATATTTTTCTGCATCACTATCTCCTAAAATTTCTATGCTGGTAGCTTTTACTTCTAAAGTTTGCCCTTTGCCCAAAGAAGGTATTACCACACCGGTTACTTTTAAAGAGGCGCTGGTGGTAATTCTTTTTAGTAATTCTTCTTCAAACACACCTAACGCTGCCACCACCTGCAGGTTGGTATTGGTAGATCCGTCGTTTAAAGCAATAAACTGGTTGTTACGAAAAGTACGTACCCAGCCCATTACGGTTATCTCCTGGTTATTGGGTTGCCAGCTTAACAGCTCTTTAATCTTTACTCTCTTGTTAAACATAAAATCCGTTGCTTTATTTAGGCGGCAAAGATAATTAACCGTGGCCTACTGGCAGACAGTGTTTGCCCGAATGCACTATAAAAAATAATGGAACTGACATTTAAAAGACAGCCGGGTGTTGATCTGCCGTTGCAGTGTGCGACGCAACAAATGCCCCATGAGAGCGGTTTTGCCGGGCCACCCACCCCGGTTATAAGCACTTAGCAAGCCAAAATATTTTTTTGCCTTTAGCGTTTTTGTGGTAACATTGCAGTGGAATAAGGCTGGTAAGTTCACATTTCTATCCTACAGCTAATCAGTTTTTCCGTTCAATATAAGATTTCATTTCAAACAAATTTTCAACCCAAACAGATTGGTTTTTAGAGTTGATGCTTAACACACCAATATTTTTATGTACGACATTTTGCAACTGAACGACATGCTCGTTCCTGAGTTACTTGATATTGCCGAGCAGCTTAAAATAACCAACGCTAAGAAGTTGGATAAACAAGAGCTGGTTTACAAAATTTTAGACAAGCAGGCTGTTATGGCCAGTGCAGATAAGCCTGCTGCCGATGATAAAGGCAAACGCAAGCGCATTATAAAAACTACTACCGCCAACAGCACAGAAGAGGCCGAAGTAGAAAGTGGCGACGAAAAGCCTGCAAAGCCAGAGCCTAAACGTTTGCCCACCCGTAAAGAAGAAAAGCCAAAGCCGGCACCCCGTGTACGTAAAAAAACGGATGAGGAACAACCACCTCTTTTTGAAGATGAAGATAACACGGCCGATGAGGCTATTAGCCAGCAGGTAGAAGCAGCGGCTGAACAAGCCCCTGAAGTAACACCAGTTGCTGAGCCCCAATTCAGACCACAGTACCAGCAACGCCGCCAGGATATTTTTAATATTGAATTTGACGGTATTATTGAAGGCGAAGGCGTTTTAGAAATGATGCCCGATGGTTATGGCTTCTTACGCAGCAGCGATTATAACTATTTAAGCTCTCCGGATGATGTATATGTTTCTCCCTCGCAAATAAAATTATTTGGTTTAAAAACCGGCGATACCGTAATGGGTACTGTTAGGCCACCTAAAGAAGGCGAAAAATATTTTGCTCTATTAAAAGTGGAAACAATTAATGGCAAAGGACCTGAAGAGGTAAGAGACCGCGTGCCTTTTGATTATCTAACCCCCTTGTTTCCTTTTGAAAAATTAACCTTGTTTGACCGCCCCGATAACTACTCAACACGCATTATTGATTTATTTACCCCAATTGGTAAGGGGCAGCGTGGTTTAATTGTGGCGCAGCCTAAAACAGGTAAAACCATGCTGTTAAAAGCAGTGGCTAATTCTATTGCAGAAAACCACCCAGAATGTTATTTGATGGTGGTGTTGGTAGATGAACGCCCCGAAGAGGTAACCGATATGGAGCGCAGTGTTAAAGCAGAAGTTATTGCTTCTACTTTTGATGAGCCTGCAGAAAAACACGTAAAGGTGTCTACCATTGCACTACAAAAAGCAAAACGCCTGGTAGAGTGTGGCCACGATGTGGTAATTCTTTTAGACTCTATTACCCGCCTTGCCCGTGCACACAATACAGTGGCCCCAGCCAGCGGTAAAGTATTAAGTGGTGGTGTTGAAGCCAATGCCATGCAAAAACCAAAACAGTTTTTTGGCGCTGCCCGTAAAATAGAATTTGGTGGTTCTTTAACCATTATTGCCACAGCACTGGTTGATACCGGTAGCAAAATGGACGAGGTGATTTTTGAAGAATTTAAAGGAACGGGTAATATGGAATTGCAATTAGATCGCCGCCTGGCAAACCGTCGCGTATTCCCTGCAATTGATCTTACTTCATCTTCTACCCGCCGCGATGATTTATTGCTTGACAGAGATGTATTAAGACGCATGAACCTGCTACGTGTTTATTTAACAGATATGAACACTGAAGAGGCAATGCATGAATTATTAAAACGTATGCGTGGTACCAAAAGCAACGAAGAGTTTTTGGCCAGTATGAATGGATAATTTTTTACTGCTTATTTTATATACAGCCCCGCAATAAATGCGGGGCCTTTTTTATAGTATCAGCTGTAGTGCTGCTATTAAACATCGTTGCGTCGCACCCTTCAGCAGCAGTGCATTATTTTTTCAGAATCGTAATATCGCTTTCGTTATTATTAATATCTACAACGGTAAAGCCATACAGCTGCGCTGTTATTGGCTGTTGTAATTCAATACTGCTGCTTCCGGTATAAGAAGGCTGTAGTTTATACATTGTTGCAGCAGTTTTTTGTTGCAATAACAATTCAGAGGCTGCACTATAAATTACAAATGCTTTGGTGTTGGTATTTTTTGTTGCGGTCAGTTGCAGTTTAATTGTATGGGCATTGCTGCTGCTTTCAATTGAATATTGTGGTGCTGCGGGTTTAGTACTATCAATCCATGGCATGGGTGGCACCAGCGCCGGGTATTTGTAATAATTATTTTGTAAACTATCGCACCAGCCATTGGGGTTTTTAAAAAATGTTTTGCTGCTAAAATAAATGCCACCATTAATATTTGGGGTGTTTCTGCTGGCAGCAATCATCCTCGGTAATTGTGTTTTATCTTTCCATGCGGCATTGCTACCCGCCCGGTAAAT
>REAR01000097.1 GCA_004295245.1 Sphingobacteriales bacterium
ATTATAAGAGATAATTGGGGCATTGCGCATGTGTATGGAAAAACAGATGCAGACGCTGTTTTTGGTTTGCTGTATGCCCAATGCGAAGATGATTTTAAACGAGTTGAACTGAACTATATTGAAAAGCTGGGTCGTATGGCAGAAATTAAAGGAGAAGCAGCACTGTACAGCGATTTATACATTCGTTTATTAATAGACTCGGCTGATGCGGTTAAAGATTACAACAACGCACCGCAATGGCTTAAGCTATTATTAAATGCTTATGCAGATGGTATTAATTATTATCGTTACAAACATCCACAGGTACAGCCGTTATTAATACAACGTTTTAAGCCATGGTTTCCTTTGTTGTGGACGGATGGTAGTATTGGCGCTATTAATACAGCAGATATTACAGTGAGTGATGTAAAAGCATTTTATGAAAACCCACAACCGGTTGCAAGCACAGCACCCCCTTTTGTAAAAGAAACGGCTGATGGTTCTAATGGCTTTGCTTTTGCACCTGCCATTACAGAAAATGGCAATGCTATTTTATATATAAATCCGCACACCACTTTTTACTTTAGGCCAGAGATACATATTAATAGTGAAGAAGGATTAAACAGTTATGGTGCCGTAACATGGGGGCAGTTTTTTATTTACCAGGGGTTTAATGAGCACTGCGGCTGGATGCATACCAGCAGCAATGCAGATGTGGCTGATGTGTATCTTGAAAAAATTACAAAGCAAAAAAATCGCTACTATTACCAATACAATCAAAAGCAACAACCGGTAACTAATAAAAAAATTACGTTGGCGTATAAAAGTAATAGTGGTGTTATTGTACAAAAACAGATAACTGCTTTTTATACTCATCACGGTCCGGTAATGGGTTTGCGCAATAGTCAGTGGGCCACTGTAAAATCGTACAACCGCTCAATGAAGGGTTTGCTGCAAAGTTGGTTGCGCAATAAAGCCAACAGCTTTGAGGGCTATAAAAAAATTATGGAGCTGCGGGGCAATACTTCTAACAATACTGTTTATGCTGATAGTAAAGGCAATATCGCTTACTGGCATGGCAACTATATGCCGGTAAGAGATACGGCTATTAATTGGAGCCTGCCGGTAGATGGTACTACCAAAGCTACAGACTGGAAGGGTTTGCACACCGTAAATGAAACGGTACATATTTATAACCCTGTAAATGGATGGCTGCAAAACTGTAACTCCACACCCTTTACAGCAGCAGGAGTAAACAGCCTTTCAAAAAAATCATATCCTGCTTATATGGCGCCCGATGGAGAAAACTTTAGAGGTATTAATGCGGTGCGGGTGCTGGCCAGCCAAAATAAGTTTACTATAGATAAAGTAATTACCGCTGGCTATAACCGATACCTGACGGCATTTGAAGTATTAGTGCCGGCTTTGCAAAAAGCATTTTCAAGTATTACAAAAGACGATAGCTTGTACGAAAAATTAGTAGAACCGGTAGCAACGCTTACTAACTGGAATTTTGAATGCAGCGAAAATTCAGTAGCTACTGCACTAGCTGTTGAGTGGGCAGAGCGTCTTACCAAAAGTATACAACAGGTATATATTAATCAGGGAGAAACGGACCAGGTACAAAAAACAAAACAGTTTGCAGCCATTGCAACCCCGCAACAATTATTACAGCCTTTAAACGAGGTGGTAACTATGCTTCAAACAAAATTTGGAAGCTGGCTAATACCGTGGGGGCAGCTAAACCGTTACCAACGTTTAACCGGAAATATAACGGAATCTTACAATGATGCACAGCCCAGTATGCCGGTGGGCTTTACCGCCTCTACATGGGGTTGCCTACCCTCTTTTGTAAGTAGTTATATGCCCGGCACGCAAAAACGCTATGGTGCTAGTGGTAATAGTTTTGTTTGTGTGGTAGAGTTTGGCAAAAAAGTAAAAGCAAAATCTGTGTTGGCAGGCGGAGTAAACAGCGTGCCTGCTGCTGCAGCATTCAGCAACCAGGCACAGGCCTACACACAAGGAAGTTTTAAAGACATATTGTTTTACAAAGAAGAAGTGCTGCGCAATGCTGTAACGACGTATAAGCCGGGAGAGGAATAGTAGTGTACCAGCAGTGGTGCCCTGGGCAATCCCGAAGTTTCGGGATTGCGTCGGACCAGTTTACAACAGTGCTGGCATAAACAATTTAACAGAACTTACAGGCAGTAGTTAAAATCTGCAGTAACTTTAAATATCGCATTCAATCAATGTATGTATATGAAAAAATCTAACCGAAGAGAATTTATAGCAACTACCGCAATTGCAGGTGCTGTCGCAGCCAGCCCGGCAATAGCCAATAGTTTGCAGGCGGGCAAAAAACAGTTATTACACCATGTTTTTTTCTGGCTTAAAAATCCAGATTCAGTAGAAGATCGCAGTAAATTAATTGAAGGCCTTAGAACTTTAGCTGGTATTGAAACCATTAAAGCATTGCACATTGGTGTATTAGCCAGCACAGAAAAACGAGAGGTGGTAGATACCAGCTGGCAGGTTTCTGAGCTGATGTTTTTTGATGATGCTGCTGGTCAGAAAGTATATCAGGACCATGCCATACACGAGGCATTTGTAAAAAACTACAGCCATTTATGGAGCAAGGTAGTGGTGTACGATGCGATGGATGTGTAATATCAAAAAAAAATAGTGTAAAGGCAGGTGCAGATAAGCGCTGCCTTTTTTTATTGGTTTACTGCCAACATGTGCGACGCAACGATGATGCCATGAAAAACAGTAGCTGGTTACAAAATATTTATCTTGCCTTGCATTACTAAACTTTTTTTATGAATCAATTGAATTTAGGCATTGGAACCCGTTTGCAGCATACCCGGTTTGGCCCAGGTGTTATTGTTGGGGTAAAATATGCTACCTACCTTATTTCGTTTATTAATGCAGGCATTAAAGAAATTGATAAAGCAGATGAGCAGCTGGATGAAATTATTGCAGAAAATGTGAGTGAAGAAATTGAAACGCACAGTGAGGTGGAAAAATCTTTATTAAAAATTTTACAGTTATGGGGTGGTATTACAGAGAAAGTGCCATTGGGAGATAAATGGATTGGTGGTACTGTTTTAATACAGCCAGCAGATAAAACATTAAAGCCTAAAGAAATTCCGGTAGATGATTTTTTTCATAAAATAGTTATGCTGAGAGATCGGCTGCGTGTGTTAGAACAAAACATAAACAGCCACAAAACACTTACTGATGAAGATAAAGTAAACTTGCAGCAATACATTACACGCTGCTACGGCAGTTTAACAACATTTAATGTGTTGTTTAAAAATAAAGAGCAATGTTTTGTAGGCGATAAAAGTAGTAAAGAAGATTAAATAAAAATACGGTTGCCATAATTATAATTATCTCTGAACTCTTTTGGGGTGCAGCCTTTTTTCTTTTTAAATAGGCGATTGAAGTTAGAAATATTATTAAAGCCACAGTTATAAGCCACTTCTGCCACAGACTGAGTGGTATCTATTAAAAGCCGGGATGCGTGGCCCAGCCTTAATTCCAATAAACTATCAATAAATGTAATGCCCGTTCTGGCTTTAAAAAAACGGCTGAAAGAAACGGTACCCATATTTACCAGTTTTGCCACTTCATTCAGGGTTACACTTTTATGGTAGTTCAAATTCATGTATTCAAAAGCTTTATCAATACGGCGGCTGTTATAAGAAAGCGTAACGTTGCTGAAAGAGGCATCAGAAAGGGTGTGCATATTTCTTGAAACAGAAAGGTCGTGCAGAATAGAAAAGAGTTCTAATACCGAATCGAAACCTTGTTTTTGAGTAAGTGTAATTAAGCGGGGTGTTATTTGTTCTGTTGTTTGGCGGGAAAATAAAATACCTTTTGAGGCCCGCTCAAACATACTGCGTATAAAACTAAGCTGGTTGCGGCGCAGCATTTTATCGTCCAGCAAATCTTTATGAAACTGGATGGTGATTTCTTTAATTTCTTTGCTCTGGCATTTATGTGTTTGCCAAACATGTGGCAGATTAGAGCCTACTAAAACTAGTTCCAGGTCTTCTATTTCTCCAATATGGTCTCCAATAACCCGTTTTACGCCCTTTGCATTCATTATAAAGTTTAGTTCCAGTTCCTCGTGGTAATGCAGGGGAAAATCAAAGTCGGATTTGACTCTTGAAAAGAGTGTAAAACAATCGCTACTGGTGAGGGGGGTTATCTCACGTAAAATATTCTTGTGCATGATGGCGAGCCTTAAAGGTTAATATTATTGATGCCAAGTTAAAAAAGTATTATTTAGTAGAAATGTTTTTTGAACCTAAAGGCTGAAAGTATTAATAGAAATGGGTTTGCGAAAATATTTAATAGAATATAAGAATAAAGTATAAACTTTAGATAAAATAGTATTAGTTGTGCATGCAATGCTAAAATACTTTTGGCTAAACAACCAATTGCTATATGAGATATGTACGTCTTACCCGGACATGCGCATTACTATTTGTGTTTGTCCTTTCTTCCCTCTTAGCTGTAGCACAGAATAAAACAATTTCTGGAATAGTTTCTGACCAAACAGGAGCACCGCTGGCTAAAGCTACCATTAGTGTAAAAGGTGGAAAAGCTGCCACTGTTACAGATGCCAACGGAGCATTTAAAATTACCGTTCCGGAAAAAGCTATCACTTTAATTGTTTCTTATGTGGGTGCAAAACCCAAAGAAGTAAGCGTATCAGATAAAATCAATGTTATTGTTAGCATTGATGTTACTGATACCAAATTGAGTGAAGTGGTTGTAATAGGGTATGGAACCAGTCGCCGGGCAGATGTTTCATCGGCTATTTCTTCAGTTAAAGCAAAAGATCTTAAGGATATGCCGGTTGCAGGTATTGACCAGGCATTACAAGGTAAGGTGGCCGGTGTTACTGTTACGAATAACAGTGGCCAGCCGGGAGGCGGGGTTTCAATTAAAGTACGTGGTGTAACCAGCATTAATTCAAACGACCCACTGATTGTAATTGATGGTGTGGTGTTTAACAGTAATACAAAATCAAATGCGGGTTATGCAGGTTTAGGAGGTTCTGATGGACAAACCGGCAATAGCTTTTTAGCAACACTAAACCCCAATGATATTGAATCGATAGACATCTTAAAAGATGCCTCTGCGCAAGCCATTTACGGTTCGCAGGCAGCCAATGGTGTAATATTAATTACTACTAAAAAAGGAAAAGCGGGGGAAGGAAAAATAAGCTATGATGTGTACTATGGCCAGCAGCAGGTTAGCAGAAAATTAGACCTGATGAATTTGCAGGAGTTTGCAAAATATCAAAACGAAGTTGCTCCGTTATTAGGTTTAACACCCAGTGCTGAGTTTGCTGACCCATCTGTATTAGGGCCCGGAACAGACTGGCAGGATGCCATGTTCAGAAACGGAGCTATGCAAAGCCACCAGTTAAGTTTTTCTGGCGGTAAGGATAAAACGAGTTATTATATTTCTGCCAATTACTTTAACCAGACCGGTATTTTAATTGGTTCTGATTTTAAAAGATATTCCACCCGTTTCAGCCTTGACCATCAGTTAAAGAACTGGATTAAAGTTGGGGTAAGTACCAACGCCTCCAGAAGCATTCAGAATGTAACATTGGCCGATGCGGCAGAAGGAACTATCTGGTGGGGCGCTGTTCAAAGCCCGTTGATACCTGTTAAAAATTTGGATGGTACTTGGGGTGGCGGCCAAACCATTAGTGGTTTTCAATATGGCCAGGATAATCCAATTGCAAGAAGTAATTATCGCGGAAACGTGTCTACCAGCTCTCAGATATTTGGAAATATTTATGCAGAGCTGGAATTTATGAAAGGGCTTTCTCTTAGAAATGAATTTGCCTATTCATTAAGCCTATACAATAATCAGGCATTTCAACGCTCTGGTAACATTGGTAATACCAGTTTAAGAAGCCAGTTGTTTGATTACAGGGGCAATGGCTATTACTATGCTATAAGAAATTACCTGAACTATAATAAGAATATTGGTAAACATGCCATTACCGGAACATTGGGCCATGAAGCCCAATACAACTATTGGGAAAGTATTGGTGGTAAAAAAGTAGATCTTCAAAACAATATACTTGACTTAAATGCTGGAAGCAGTGACCGTACCACCTGGGAGTTAGGTGGTGGAAAAAATGATGGATCTCTTGAATCTTATTTTGCAAGAGGCAGTTATACATATGATAACCGTTATGCACTATCGCTTAGTTTTAGAAGAGACGCCTCTTCTAAATTTTTTGGAAAAAATAAGTGGGGCGGTTTTCCCGGTGCTTCGTTTGCATGGACAGTAACCAACGAAAATTTTGCAGAAAAAATTAGTAAGGTGGTTAATTACCTGAAAGTTCGGGTGGCATACGGTGCTGTTGGCAACCAGAATTTACCCGGTGGTGCACCAAACCCGCCTTATACTTCTGTGGTAAGTTTCTGGCCTGGTCCTGTTGGCTTTGGTAATTCAAACTATTTATATGGCGTTTCAAATCCAAACTTAACATGGGAAACCGTGGTAACAAAGAATGCCGGTATCGATGCATCGTTTCTGAATGGTAAGATAGATTTAACGGTAGATGTATACAAAAAGACAACAACTGATATGCTGATTATTGGTACTGGTCCGCGGTTGATTGGCGTAGGAGACCAATGGGATGATTTAAAAGGACCGGTTATTAATGTTGGGCAAATGTCTAATACTGGTATTGATTTAAGCATAACCAGTAATAATATTAAAAACAAGAATTTTTCCTGGAAAACCAATTTTATATTCTCTCATTTCAAAAACAAACTGGATCAACTTGCTGCTTCAACGGCAGCGTTAACCGGCAAACTGTATTACGATAATTATACCGTTTCTTTTACAAAACCGGGTTATGCCGTGGGCTCTTTTTTTGGACTTGTAACAGATGGTTTATTCAGAAGCATGGGTGATTTGAATAACAGTTTACCTCAGTTTGGCTATTCAGTAGATCAAACCCATACCTGGTTGGGAGATGTTAGATTTAAGGATGTAAATGGGCCGAATGGAAAATCAGATGGTGTGATTGACGCAAATGATATCACATTTATAGGAAGTCCGCTGCCTAAGTTTACTTATGGTGTAACCAATTCTTTCACCTATAAGAACTTTGATTTCTCTTTCTTTTTACAAGGAAGTTATGGTTCTAAAATTTTCAACTTCCTGCGCTGGCAACTTGAAAAAATGGACAACCCGTTTTACAACCAGTTAAGATCTGTAAAGGATCGTTATACAGATAAAAATACCGGTGGCCGTTTACCTCGATTTACCAATACCAACGTTAACAACGTTTATATGTCAGACAGGTATGTTGAGGATGGTTCTTACTTGCGTATCCAAAACCTCACATTTGGTTACAGGCTTCCGTCACAGTGGTTAAGCAAAGCCAAAATCACATCGGCACGCCTGTATGTATCCATACAAAACCTGCACACCTTTACAAAGTATACCGGATACGATCCTGAAATCGGAGCCTTTAATAATAATATCCGCCTGATGAATGTGGATGCGGGTCATTACCCCAATCCACGCACTGTAACCATCGGAGCAAATATTGAACTATAATTCTGTTTAGACTATAAAACACTTCTCAATATGAAGAATAAAATATTATTTGCCACTTTTCTTTCAATTGCAGGTTTTCTTTCTTGTAAGAAAACATTTACAGAAAGAGCCGCATTGGATAGCACCACATTAGACAATTATTACAACACACCCGAAGAAGTAAGAGGGTTAACAAGTACTTTATATGGCTTACCATGGTCTGGTTATGAGAACCGGGCAATGGATGCTATTGGAGATGTGATGGCCGGAAATGAGTATACCGGTGGTAATGATGATCCTCCATTTACAAATTTTTCTTACGCCGCCACATCGGTAAGAATTGCCGATGCCTGGAAGGTGTTTTATAAAATTGGTGGATGGACCAGTGAGTATGTAAATGCTTTGGAATTAAAAAAATCAAAAGGAGGTAATGTTGCTTTTATAGATCCGGCTATTGCAGAATGCCATTTCTTTAAAGGCGTGGTATATTTCTATATAGCCCGTATTTGGGGGGATGCACCTATTGTAAATGATCCGGGTGGCACCATCTTGTCTGGAAATTTTAATATTCCGAGATACTATAAGGCGCATGTTTTAAGATTTGCGCTGGAGGAATTAAAAAAAGCTGAGGCCGGCCTTCCTGAAACTGATATTCCCGGCCGTGTAACAAAGTATGCAGCAAAGGGGATGATGGCAAAACTGTATTTATACCGTAAAGATTATGACAGTGCAAGAGTAAAAGCATTAGAAGTAATCAATTCAGGAAAGTATGACCTGATGACGGATTATGCAGGCATGTTTAATTCCAGCAATAATAATAATAACAAAGAATCGATGTTTGCCATACAACATCAGTTAACGGGTAACCCATGGGGGTCTGGTAATCAAAAAAATCCAGACAGAGGTCCTTCTAACCTGCAAACTTCGGAAGCAAGCATGTGGGAGTTATATGCACCGAGTATGGATGTAAAAAATGCGTTTGAATCTGGCGATACCAGAAGGAAAGGGTCTATGATGGAACACGGCTGGAGTAACGCTCAATGGAAACCCAAAAATGCAAATACGGCTTATAATGCATTTATGGCATCAGGTTATAAATATGATACACTACAGCCAACAACAGATGGTGGCCAAAAAAATGCTACCAGATCAAATATTGCAAAATATGTGGTAGGTCCTGGTTCTGCATTTGGCGGTGAAGCTGTTTTAGGAATGAATAGCGGCATTAACACCATGATTTTAAGATATGCAGACGTTCTTTTGATTTATGCTGAGGCGGTGCTTGGCACAAATGCATCAACTGCTGATGCGGCTGCATTGGCAGCATACAACAAGTTGCGTTCAAGAGCAGGATTGGCAACCAAAACCTCCATTACACTTACTGATATTTTGAAAGAAAGAAGAGCAGAATTTGCTTTTGAAGGTGATTACTGGTTTGATATACAACGCCAGGGTTTTACAAAAGCAAAACAAATAATTGAAGCACAGAACCGCGGAACAGCCGGAAGCCCTTTGTATGTAACCTTTAATGAAAGCTACATGCACTTACCAATTCCAGCTGGAGAAATTTTGCAAGATCCGGCATTAGCAAAACCTGCAGTTCCATATTATTAATAAGCGAAAAAAAACAGAAATGAAACATACTCAATTATATCGTTTTCTTAAAATAGCTTCGCTAATTTGTATACTTTCTATACAATTAGTTGCCTGTAAAAAAGATAAAGACGGAAGCCCGGATGTGGATACGGGTAGCATGTCTTCTGGTACTATTACCCCTGGGTCTGCGGCGGGTGGAGAAGTAATTACATTAAAAGGTACCGGCATCGGGCAAATAAGATCCATAGTTTTTGATAAAAACAATGTACCCGCATCTTTCATTCCAACATTAAATACAGAATCAAACCTTGTTTTCAGAGTTCCGGACACAGCGTTTGGAGGACCACAAAAAGTAGTATTTACAAACAGTGCAGGAAAAACATTGGCTGTTGACTTTTCTGTTATTGCATTACCAAATATTGCCACTGCATTTCCTACCGATTTTGAAGCGGGCACTACGGTAACAATAACCGGTAACAATTTAGATGATGTAACAAAAGTAATTTTAGAAGGCACTACCGATGCAGCTACAATTGTAAGCAAAACAAGAAAGCAATTGGTTGTAACAATGCCATCTACTACAGCAGACAGAGCAAAATTAAAAATAACCAATGCATCTGGTGACCGAGTAACAGATATGGAATTTGTGAACGTAACAAAAGCGCTAACAGTATTTACTGAGCAACTGGATAATGGATTTCAGGATTGGGGCTGGGGTGGTGCATATAGTGCTTCAACCGATAATAAAGTTACAGGCACCAAAGCCTTAAAAGCTGCTTACGATGAAGCAGGTGCATGGGGTGGTATGCAATTAGGCAACGGAGGCTCAATAAATATTGCTGGCTATAAATATTTTTCATTTTGGGTTAAAGGTGCTGATATTGACAAGAACGTTCAGTTCTGGCTTAATTGGGGTAACCAAAAAGTAATTACGGTGCCAGCAAATAAATGGACCTATTTCCGATACGAACTGGCTACTGCTTACCCCGGTGTAACTTCTGTAAATAATGTTACATTTCAAATTGTTGAGTCGGGTAAAACATTCTATTTTGATAATATCATGTTCTTTAAGTAAGCAGTTGCTTTACTATAAATAGTATACAGGCAGTGGTGTTTCATGGCAGCATTGTTGCGTCGCAATCACTTCTTCTTTTAGTATTTCATGGCAACTATAAAAGTGATTAACTTTTTAAGACACAAACCTGCAGCTGCTTTTTTTGCTGCAGCTGAAAGGATTGCGACGCAACCACCGATGCCATGAAAAGCAATAGCTGGTATTTAAAAAAAATTACTGAACAATTTTAAACAGCAGCGGCAACAATAAATGAGGTGTAAAAAAATACTATACTGGTTTACTATATTTTATTTTTTTAATAGTAATAGTTTGGTAGCACAAATCAATAGCATTAAAAGCAACACCGCTTTAAGTGCAGAGGCTGCAAGTTTATTAAAAAACCTGCTGGGCATTTCAGAAAAAGGTTTTCTTTTTGGCCACCAGGACGACTTGGCTTACGGCGTTAACTGGAGGTATGAAAAAGGCAGAAGTGATGTTAAAGAAGTAACGGGATCGTTTCCGGCTTTGTACGGATGGGATATTGGGGGTATTGAAAATGAAAATAGCACCACTAATCTTGATGGCATTCCTTTTAAAAAGATGAAACAGTTTATACAGGAGGGGTACCAAAGAGGGGGTGTTATTACAATTAGCTGGCATGCTAACAGCCCGTTGCAAAATGGTAAAAACGCCTGGGATACAACAAAGGGAACCGTAACCAGTATTTTACCCGGAGGCAGCAATCATGAACTATACAAAAGTTGGTTGAATAGAGTGGCTTTATTTCTGGTTGGGCTTAAAGGAGAACACGGAGAGTTAATACCAATATTATTCAGGCCTTTTCATGAGCATACGGGTTCGTGGTTTTGGTGGGGTAAATCTGCCTGCAGCAATTTTGAATATATTACACTTTGGCGATTTACACACTACTATTTGCAAAACGAAAAGAAATTAAACAACCTTCTTTGGGTATATAATACAAGTGGAGACGTAAAATCTAAAGAAGAATATTTAGAACGATACCCGGGCGATGATATGGCAGACGTTCTTAGTTTTGACGCCTACCAATACGATGACCCGCTTAAGAATGATTGGTTTGTGCAAAGCAGCCAAAAAATGCTTCGCTTTTTAGAGGAATTAAGTGAAGAAAAACATAAACCTTTTGCGTTAGCAGAAACAGGATATGAAGCAATACCATATGACAAGTGGTGGACAGAAACATTGCTTAAAACGGTGGCAGATTTTAAAATATCTTTCTTACTTATATGGAGAAATCATGGCTTAGCCAGCTGGAATAATAAAATGCATTTTTATGCGCCATATAAAGGGCATGCTTCTTCAGCTAATTTTGTAGACTTTTACAATCATAAAAAAACCATTTTTGAGAGTGAAGCGGCAACAGAAGGAATGTATAAGTAAGCAATGCGTCAATCATAAGTATTCGGGCTGATTCTTCGGCCTGCATTTGTTTAATGTAAGTAACAATGAAATTAGCATTACCAGACATTTTGATTATTGTTTCTTATCTGGCCGCAATGGTTATGATGGGCTGGATGCTGCGTAAGAAGGCAAGGCAAAATAAAGAACAATATCTTATGGGCGGTAAAAGACTGCCGTGGTATTTGCTGGGCTTAAGTGATGCTTCAGATATGTTTGATATTAGTGGAACCATGTGGATGGTTTCATTGTGTTTTGTGTATGGTATGAAGAGTATCTGGATTCCATGGCTATGGCCTGTTTTTAACCAGGTATTTAATATGATGTATTTGGCTAAGTGGTTACGCCGGTCTGATGCAAATACCGGGGCAGAGTGGTTGGCGGGTCGTTTTGGTAGTAAGGGAAAAGGCGTTAAAGGGTCTCATAGTATTGTAGTGGCTTTTGCAATACTTGGTTGCCTGGGTTTTTTGGCTTACGGTTTTATAGGCCTGGGAAAGTTTATTGAAATGTTTGTGCCCTGGTATATGGTTGATAGCTGGGTGCCTTTTAATGTACCCAAAGAATATGTACCTCATTTTTATGGGATTATTTTTACCGTTTTTGCCACCTTCTATTCTATTGCAGGTGGAATGCACAGTATAGTTTTGGGAGACCTGATTAAGTATGTAATAATGACGATAGGCTGTGTTGCTATTGCAATAATTGCCATGGTGCATTTGAATGGCAAACAACTCAATGTTCCTGAAGGATGGAACAATCCTTTTTTTGGATGGAACTTAAATCTCAACTGGTCTGAAATAATACCAGCAGCCAATCAAAAAATTTCAACAGACGGGTACTCCTTATTTGGTTTACTGTTTATGATGATGCTATTTAAAGGAGTTTTTGCGGCTTCTGCTGGCCCTGCACCCAGTTATGATATGCAAAAAATTCTCTCCACACGGTCTCCAAAGGAAGCTTCTAAAATGACAGGCTTTGTTTCTATTGTGCTATTACCGGTTCGCTATTTAATGATTATTGGCCTCACCGTTCTTGGGTTATTGTATTACAATGAACTAAACATCTCTGCTGCTGCAGGTGGTGAGGTTGATTTTGAAAAAGTTTTGCCTGCTGCAATAAATAGTTTTTTACCGGTTGGTTTATTGGGGTTGGTTTTAACCGGATTGCTTGGAGCTTTTATGGGTACATTTTCAGGAACATTAAATGCAGCACAGGCCTATATAGTTAATGATGTTTATTTAAAGTATATCAACCCCGGGGCAGCTACAAAAAAAATTATTTACACAAACTATCTGGTGGGTATTTTAGTTGTGGTAACGGGTATTGTGCTGGGTTTTTTTGCTAAGGATGTTAATAGTATTCTTCAATGGATGGTATCGGGCCTGTACGGTGGTTATATAGCCGCAAACTCATTAAAATGGTACTGGTGGCGTTTTAATGCCAATGGCTTTTATTATGGAATGGTTACCGGTGTTGCGGGTGCTTTAATTTTCTCAAGAATGTTTACAGGAATTGAGTTTTTGTATTTTTTTCCTGTTTTATTTATTCTTTCAATAATAGGGTGTTTGGTGGGTACATACACGGCACCACCTTCAGACGAAGCGGTTTTGATAAATTTTTATAAAAAAGTAAGACCCTGGGGTTTTTGGAAACCCATATACCAAAAGGCCTTCCCCAACCAAGAGATTGAGAACCCCAACAAAAGAATGAAAGGAGATTTATTAAATGTGGTATTAGGTATAATAGCACAATGCTGTCTTACTTTATTACCCATGTACCTGGTACTGTCTCTTAAAATGCCATTACTGCTTACCATTTTAATACTGCTGATTGTTTGCCTTATTCTTAAGAGAACATGGTGGAATAAATTAGAAGACTGATAAAATAAGATATATGGAAGAAGTTTTTTTTCAAAGAATTACTCAGTTAAAAGACCAACATCAAAAATTGCTTGCTGCAGCAAATAAAAAAATTGTTCCAGATAACGGCGTTTTTTCCAGGTATAAGAACCCGGTGCTTACAGCCTCTCATACTCCCTTGTTTTGGAGGTACGACTTTAATTTTGATTCAAACAGCTATTTAATGGAGCGCTTTGCCATTAATGCAGTATTAAATGCAGGGGCCATTAAATTAAACGGAAAATATTATGTAATACCAAGAATAGAAGCCGCGAACAGAAAGTCTTTTTTTGCTGTTGCAGAAAGTAAAAATGGTATTGATGGGTTTAAGTTTTGGGATTACCCGGTTGCAATTCCTGAAACCGAAGTGCCAGATACTAATATTTATGATATGCGGCTGGTTAGTCATGAAGATGGCTGGATATACGGACTTTTTTGTACAGAGCGAAGAGACTGCTCGGCTTCCGAAGCTGACCAATCTGCAGCAATTGCCCAATGTGGTATGGTAAGAACAAAAGATTTAAAAACCTGGGAACGCTTAGCAGATTTACAAACAAACTCACCACAACAAAGAAATGTTGTTTTACATCCTGAATTCGTGAATAATAAGTATGCATTTTATACAAGGCCGCAGGACGGGTTTATAGAAGCTGGCAAAGGTGGTGGAATTGGTTTCGGTCTTTCTGAAAGTATTTTAAATGCAAAGATTGAACAGGAAATAATTATTGACCCTAAAATTTATCATACTGTTTATGAACTAAAAAATGGTTTAGGTCCCGCACCCATAAAAACAAAACAGGGTTGGTTGCATCTGGCACATGGTGTAAGAAATACAGCTGCCGGATTGCGCTATGTTCTATATATGTTTATGACAGATCTGGCAGATCCTGCAAAGATTATTTACAAACCTGCCGGTTATTTTATGGCTCCGGAAGATGAAGAACGTGTTGGTGATGTGTCTAATGTGGTTTTTAGTAATGGATGGATAGCTGATGAGAACGGAGATGTATTTATTTATTATGCCTCTTCAGATACAAGGCTGCATGTAGCTACAAGTTCTGTAGCACAGTTACTCGATTATGTGATGAATACGCCCGGCGATGGGTTCACTTCATTTGAAACAGTAAAAACATTAAACAGGCTTATTGAAAAGAATTTGGCAAAAACAATGTCTGCAACCAATTAGTTTTTACAATGCTGGCACTGCAATCCAATACAGAAATAAATAAAATAAAAATACAACTTTCAAAAGATATTAATAGAGAGTTGCAAGAGATATTATGCTGGTGGATGAAATACACTGTTATGCCTGGAAAGAAAGATTTCTTCAGCGAAGTATCCTATCAGAATAATCAATCAGACAAGAACGAACGAGGTCTGGTTTTATACGCCCGCCTGCTCTGGACTTTTTCAACAGTCTGTCAGCATAATTACCAGGAAGCTTATTTAGAAACAGCAAATCTGGCGTATGAAAAAATGTATAGTCATTTCTGGGATGTGGATTATGGAGGTTTCTTATGGTCAACAGGAGTACTAGCAGATAAAAAGCAGGCATATGGGCATGCATTTGCACTTTACGCACTTACCGCATATTATGGCTTAACAAAACGGGAAGACATTCTTCACCAAATAAAAGAACTCTATGCCATTATTGAAAGTAAGTTTTATGATTGCAGGTACGGCGGCTATTTTGAGGCTTTCGGAAAAGATTGGTCGTTTGTAGAAGATGTACGACTGAGTGAAAAAGACGACAACGAAGTGAAATCAATGAATACACACCTCCATCTGATTGAAGCTTATGCAAGCTTATATAAAATCAATCCGCAGGATGCAGTGAGAGAGAAGATAATACACCTGCTGCAACTATTCAAAACACATATTATCAATAACAAAACCTTCCACCTGCAATTATTTTTTAATGAGCAATGGCAAAGCACATCAAAACTCATTTCTTACGGCCACGATATAGAAGCAGCCTGGCTCTTGCAGCAATGTGCAGAAACAGTACAAAGTGCAGAATGGGTTGACTACTATAAATACATGGCAATAGAAATTACCAACGCAGCAAGCAAAGGGCTCGATAAAGATGGAGGGCTCTGGTACGAGTATAACCCTGTTACTCAAAGCTTGATTTTTGAAAAGCACAGCTGGCCTCAGGCAGAAGCGCTGGTGGGTTTCTACAATGCATATCAAATTACAGGTAACCTGCAATATTTATCTAAAGCTGTAAATAGCTGGGGCTTTATAAAAAATCATATTAAAGACAAACAAGGAGGAGAATGGTTTTGGGGCATCACTTCTGATTACTCAATTATTAAAAATAAAAAAGCAGGATTCTGGAAATGCCCCTATCACAACAGCCGTGCCTGTCTGGAGATAATTATCAGACTCAAAGGAGAGTTACAAGAAAACCACTTATAAACTGTATTTATGAAAAAGTATATTTCCATTAATTCTTACATCGTTTTGTTGACATGCATATTCATTGGCTGTAAAAAAACCAATACAGGTGGCGCCGTAAGCGGGCCCGATACCACCACCATAAAACCACAGGTAGATCCACCAGTAGCTGGCACCATAGGGTTTTTCTTAGGTGATTGGGAACCTAGAACCTATACCCCACCCGCTTCCTTTACAAATACAACAGTACCGGCCGCAGCTGGTGTTACGGTTACAATAGACAGAAGCAATGTACTAACAAAAATACCCCGCTCATTTGCAGGCAATAACTCAAACCTGTGGATGTCTCAAATCGTAACGGAATCGGCTTTAATGGATCATATCACCACATTGCATCCGCATGTTATACGGTTTCCGGGCGGTAGTATAAGCGATGTGTTTTTTTGGAATGCAGATCCCAATACACCACCAGCAGATGCACCTGCAAACCTGGTACAGGCAAATGGTACCACTACTGCAGCTGGGTTTTGGTACGGAAAAAATTCGGCCGACTGGACATTCTCAGTCGAAAACTTTTATAAGTTGTTACAGCAATCTGGTAATCAGGGTATGATAACGATTAATTATGGTTATGCCCGTTATGGCAAAAGCAATAACCCGGTAGCTGCCGCAGCACACCTTGCTGCAGATTGGGTTCGGCATGATAACGGCCGCACTAAATACTGGGAAATTGGGAACGAAAATTTTGGTGATTGGGAAGCGGGTTATCGCATTAATACAGCAGACAATAAAGATGCCCAACCAGAATATTTAACTGGCCAATTATACGGTCAGCATTTTAAAATATTTGCAGACTCAATGCGAAAAGCTGCCCAACAAATTGGTAAAACAATTTATATCGGTGCAGTAATGTCAGAGTCTGCCCCACAAGCATGGTGGACTAATACTGCCAAAAATTGGAACAGCGGCTTAACAACAGGCGCCGGAAACTCTCCCGATTTTTATATAGTTCATAATTATTATACACCCTATAATCTCAACTCTAATGCAGATGTGGTACTTAATTCTGCACTAACAGTTACAACAGAAATGATGAATTATGTAAAACAAACAATTACTACCGCCGGGTTAAACATTAAGCCTGTAATCTTAGGAGAATGGAATATCTTTTCTACAGGCTCAAAGCAACAGGTATCTCACATAAACGGCTTGCACGCTGTATTGGTTTTAGGCGAAACACTAAAGAAAAATTTTGGTATGACGGCCCGATGGGATCTTGCAAACGGCTGGTCAAACGGAGATGACCATGGTATGTTTAATAATGGAGATGAGCCAGATGGCGTACCCAAATGGAACCCCCGACCTGCTTTTTATCATATGTACTATTTTCAAAAATTAGTAGGTGATCGGTTGGTATCAGCTGCTTCTACAAATACAGATATTTTATGTTATGCATCCTCCTACACCTCCGGCGAAACAGGTGCCATACTGGTAAGTAAAGCAGCAGACACAAAAACAGTTGAAATAAAAATTGACAATTTTAAAAAAGGGGCACGCTTTATTTGGTACACACTTACTGGTGGAGGAGATAATGGAGAGTTTTCCAGAAAAGTTATTATTAATGGCGCTGGCACTAATTTTGCAGCCGGAGGCCCGGCAAACTATAAAACAGTCAGTGCTAACGCTGCAAGTACCAGCAATGGTATAAGAGTTGTGTTGCCTGCCAAATCATCTGTTTTCTTGGTAGTAGAAAAACCGTAATTACAAACAAGGAAAAGTATTGTGCAACCCGTAAGAATTATGCGGTGGCAATAGCGTTCTTTTTAAATAAATGTTGTGCTAGCGCTCTTTTATAAAGCAAGGCCACCGGGTCTTTTAAAAGCAGGTATTTTATACTTTGTTGTAAGTACCAGGCCCAAATTAAAATTAGCAACCCCGTTTTGGTATTATATTTTGAGTACACCTCCACATCTTGTCGCACTATCATATTTGCTTTGTCCTGACTGTTCCAAACAGCTGCCGCACTTTGCCCATCAGAATGTATAACATCTGTACCCGGAATAAAATACATTTTTGCATTGGCGCGGGTAAATTTAAACATCAGGTCTTTATCCTCTGAATACATAAAATAATCTTCGGTAAACATGCCTACTTCTTTAAAGCGGCTCAGTTGCATCATTAAAAAAGCGCCGTTTATATAATGAACTCTTGATGCTGATTTTTTGGTGCGTACAAACTTTCTCCATAGCGCAGAAAGACCGGTTAAGTTTAAGAAAATAAAAGAAGTAACGGAAAGGTCAGAAGAAAAATTATCTATCGGGTTTCCGTCGTCGTGCAGCATATTACAGGTAACAGCATCGCCTTTCAATTTTTCTATAGCATTTAAACAAAGGCCAATGCTATTGTTGTTTAAAAGAATATCGTTATTAATTAATAATAAATAGGGGGTCTCGTTAGAAAGTTCTTTTACTTCTTTATTAATTGCACGGGCAAAGCCAATATTTTTGGTGTTTTTCTTAAAAACAAATGTGGGAAAAAGTTGCCTGAAATTTTCAAAGTTATCGGGCTCTGTAGAGTTATTGTCAACAACAATAACATCATAATTGCTATAGTCTTCATGCTGGCATAGAGAATGCAGCAACCGCTCCGTTAAATGCGGTTTGTTATATTGAAGCACCAATATGGTTAGCTTTTTAAGGGCCATAGATATATACTAAATATCAATAATTAAACTATAACGTAAAATGAGGTGTTTATTGTGTAAACCCTGTTTAACCCTGTGTAAATCAATTCAAAAAAATCAATCAGCTTGCCTTGGCTCTTTATGCAGTATTTATGGCCTTTTATTAAGGTTTAATTATTTTGTTATCAGCAGTTAAATATTGCCCGGCAGTTGTTGCGTCGCACACTGCAGCAGTAGTACAACCATGTACTTTTAAAACACCCAATTAATATTAAGTATCTTCCTTAATTTAGCTGTAATCATAAACTGCGTATTACTTCATGGAAGAATTAGATCATAAACCCGAAGAATTTACAGAGCCACCAGAAAAACAGGTGGAACTGATAGAAGAGCAACCACCCCAATGCGAAATAGTAGCAGCAACAGTAAATACCCCAAACGAACTCACTGATATGGAAGTGCATCATCACAGTCACAGTCACGGAAAAAAAGATTTTAGAACAATTTTGTTTGAATTTTTTATGCTTTTTTTGGCTGTTTTCTGTGGTTTTCTGGCAGAGTATCAGTTGGAACATGTTATAGAGCATCAACGCTCAAAAGAGTATGCTAAGCTCTTGCGTAAGGATTTGATGGACGATACCGCATTGGCAAGTATTATAGTCACTTTTAGAAAACAACAGGCTGTTTCTTATGATTCTTTAACCAGTTTGGTACAAACCCCCTATGAAAAAACAGATAAGGCAAAGCTGCAATATTACGGCCAGCAACTAGGTGCTTACCGGCATTTTCTGGTAAACAATGCAACGTACGAGCAATTAAAATATTCAGGCTCGCTGCGGTATTTTAAAAACTTTGAAATGTTAAGCAAACTAATGCAGTATGAAGGAACCATACAGCATCTTGAATTTTTACAGGCAGAAGAGTATAAGCACTCGCAAGAAAGAGTATCGCCTTTTATTATTAGTCATTTTAATGCAAACTATAAGAATGCAATAGCTGATCAGGCCCCGGGTTTAATAAATTATAACACAGAAACAATGGTTGCTTATAACAACCTTTTTCAAACCAGTAAATGGTATAATAGTTTCTTAAGCGAGCCTGTTTTTAATAAGGTTAAAGAAGAAGCAACAGCCATTATTAAACTACTGGAAAAAGATTATGATCTTAAATAAGCTACCGGGTTGGTAAACTGTAAAAAAAAACAGCACCTTTATCAGAATTGTTTCTAACACCAATACGGCCATTCATTTTTTCAATAAAGTCTTTACACAAAAATAAAGCAAGGCCCATACCAGGCTTTTTACTTTTTAAACGTTTTTCAGTTAAAGAAAACACGGTTTTCAAATCTTCGTTTGTTAAACCGGGTCCTTCGTCGGCAACCTTTAATTCAACAGCATCAATTGTTCTTCTTACGGTAACTTTTATAATGCCGTTATTGGGGCTATGTTTAATAGCATTGTGCAAAAAATTACGGTGTACAAATTGTAGCATTTCAATATCGGCCGTAATTACTATTTCCGGGTGTATTTCAATTTTTGTTTGTATGTTTTTTTCTTCTCTTAGAGGCTCTAGCACATGCAACGCCGCATGTATCAGATTAAATAGCGGCTTGGTTTCAATTTGTTGTGTAGTACCTGCCAACTGTCTTCTTAACCAAATAAGGGTGTTTTCAAAAACGGTAAGGTTTTGTATGCACTCTTTTTCTATATGGTTAATTAAAAAAGTTTGTTCTTCATTTAAGCCTGGTATTTCTTTTTTTAAGTGGGCACTATAGGTTGCCATGGTTATAAATGGTGTTCTGTAATCATGGGCCATCAGGCTTAATAGCTTTGTTCTGAAATGATCGGCTTCTTGCAAAAGTGTATTTTTTTCCTGGCCAACTTCATTTAGTTTTTTTAAAGTTGCCTCATTTTTTTTAGAAAGGCGAAATAACAGTAAAACGATAATGCTTAATAAGAGACATAAAATGCTTACTGCAATCAGCAATAGTGTTCTTCTTTTTTGCAATGCTGCAGCCGTTTTAAGATAGCCAAGTTCTTTTTCTTTTACCAGATAGTCAACATAACTAACATCATTTTTTATAACTGCTTCTCTGTTTTTTATAAGGCTGTTTATGAGTATAGCCGAGTATTTATTATATAACAGCTGATCTTTATTCTTATATAGCTGCACCAGCCTTTTTAAGGTAGCCAGTGTAACAATCTCATAATTGGTGCGTAAGGCAAGGTCGTATGCTAACGTATAGTGCTGTAATGATTGTTGTGTATCTTTTTTAAAAAAGTAGTTCTCTCCCAACTCAAATTCAGATTCAATTAAATCGCTCAACAAACTTTTTTGCTGTAGTTCTGGTACTGTTTTTTTAAGTAGTGTTATGGCAGCATCATAATTACCTTCTGCCTGGTAGGTTAGCGAGCGGGTTTTTATAAGGCGCACAACCATTTTTTCATCTTTGTAAGTACGTGCAATAGCTTGTGCTGTATCTAGCATTCTTCTTGCTTCTATAGCTTTTAAG
>REAR01000252.1 GCA_004295245.1 Sphingobacteriales bacterium
TGTAACGGTTACAGTTTTACAAAATACTTTAAATCCTACGGCAGTAAATGATATAAACACAGTTTTAGAAAGTGGCACAACCACAGGCAATGTATTGACAAATGACATTAACCCAATTACTGGAAACAATACACAATTAACGGTTACAGGAATTGCAGTACAAAGTCCACTTGGAAATATAATTATAACCAATTCATTGACAGGAGCATATACATTTATACCAAATGCAAGTGTAGAATTAGCACAAAATGTAATTACCACTACATCAGCCATTTATAATGTATGTAATATAAATGGATGTACGACAGCTCAAATTGCGATAACCATTACAGGCGTAAACGATGCACCGATTGGCACGAATGTAAACACAAGCACCACATCAAACACTTCAATAAGTGGTACAGTTCCATTCACAGACCCAGACGGAATATTAACAATTACGAGCCAAAATGTAACCAACCCAAGTGGCACATTTACAGTATCAACCACAGGTGGATATACATTTATTCCAAACGGAACATTTACAGGAATAACAAGTTTCACAGTAAGTGGCTGCGATTTATTTACTTGCACAAGTGCGATTGTAACGGTTACAGTTTTGCAAAATACCTTAAATCCGATTGCTAATTCAGATATAAACACAGTTTTAGAAAGTGGCACAACCACAGGTAATGTATTGACCAATGATATTAATCCAGTTACAGGGAATAATACACAATTAACGGTTACAGGAATTGCAGTACAAAGTCCGCTTGGCACATTGATTATAACCAATTCATTGACAGGAGCATATACATTTGTAGTCAATAATTCAGTAGAATTAGCCCAAAATGTAACCACAACCACATCAGCAATATATAATGTTTGTAATGTAAATGGTTGTACGACAGCCCAAATTGCAATAACGATTATAGGCGTAAACGATGCACCTATTCCTACGAATGTAAATACGAGTACCACATCAAACACTTCAATAAGTGGTACAGTTGTATTCACAGACCCAGACGGATTGGTAACCGTAACAAGTCAAAATATAACTAATCCGACAGGCACATTTACAGTATCAACAACTGGCGGATATACCTTTATTCCAAACGGCACATTTACAGGAATAACCACATTTACAGTAAGCGGATGTGATATTTTTCTAGCATGCACAAATTCGATTGTAACGGTTACAGTTTTACAACTAGCATGCACAAATTCGATTGTAACGGTTACAGTTTTGCAAAATACCTTAAATCCTACGGCAGTAAATGATATAAACACAGTTTTAGAATCAGGCACAGTAACAGGAAATGTATTAACCAATGATATTAATCCAATCACAGGAAATAATACACAATTAACGGTTACAGGAATTGTAACACCAAGTCCGCTTGGCACATTGATTATAACCAATTCATTGACAGGAGCTTATACCTTTATTCCAAATGCAAGTGTAGAATTAGCACAAGGTGTTACGACAACAACAAGTGGCACGAATATAAACACAAGCACCACATCAAACACATCAATAAGTGGTACAGTACCATTCACAGATTCAGACGGAAATGTAACAGTTACAAGTCAAAATATAACTAATCCGACAGGTACATTTATAGTAAATCCGACAGGCGGATATACATTTATTCCGAATGGTACGTTTACTGGAATTGTTGTTTATACAATTACAGGATGTGATTTATTTACTTGTACCTCTGCAATAGCTTATACTAATCCACTAGGAGAATTTATTATAACAAATTCATTAACTGGAGCTTATACCTTTATTCCAAACGCAAGTGTAGAACTAGCCCAAGGCGTTACAACAACAACAAGTGCTATATATAATGTATGTAATGTAAATGGTTGCACAACAGCCCAAATTGCTATTACGATTACAGGCGTAAACGACCCACCAATAGTATCTACGGTGGTAAGTACAATTAATAATACAAATCCAACAGGTACAATTCCAGGTTTTTTTGTGAATGATCCAGATGGAGATGTTTTAACGATTACAGCAGTTTCGATGCAACCAA
>REAR01000123.1 GCA_004295245.1 Sphingobacteriales bacterium
GGGTTTACAGTAACCTTATTTAAAACCATAAAACCAGTTGAATAGAAAATGGTATCGTTCAATTTTACCGCATAGGGTTTATAAGTAGCCGTATCTTTTTCTCTGTCAATAGTGCTGGCGTAACTGATATAAGTAAAAATATCTTTAGTCAGGTAATGTTTTGCATCGGGGTTATTGGAAAAGCCTTCTTGTCCTTTCGTATTACGGATGAGGTTGGGATACAAGGTAAACTTATCGCCATCTTTTTTTGACTCAAAGTTGATCTTAAAATAATTGATATTTCCAAAATTAGTCAGGCTATCATTATGTTCATAAGTAGCCCAGTAGCTGCCCATATCGGTTTTTAACCCTTTTATTAGAGTTGCATTTTCCATGGGTTTTTCCTTAGAGTCTTTACCAAAATTCAGCAGAATGCCGTTGTTGCGGCTGAGTACTTCTTTTTTTGCAGAAGCAATTAATATACCCAGCAACATCATACCAAAGCCCACATGCGCCACAGAAGCACCTGCTGTTTTTAAATTGCCTTTTAAGCCCAGCCATATATAGCTTGCATTGGCAACAATAGTATACACACTGGCAAAAATGGCCAAATGAATAGCCCCTAAAAAACCGGCCCCGTGTTTGGTAAAATTAATGCCGCCCCAAATGCTTATGATTAATGATAGCAAAAGCGATAATAAAGTAGGCACCGCCATTTTTTTAATAAAAAAGGCGCGGCTGGTGTTTTTATATTTCAGGTATTGGCCAATAGCTGAAAGCATACCAATAACTACCGCTACAAAAATCTGTATTTTATTATAGGCAAACTCTGGGTCTTCCGGCGCAGCCGTAGTGGCTCCGGTTATTTTATTGTAAATAGGGTTGAATGCTGTTTGATACGTAATTACCAATGCCGATAAAAAGAATACCAGCGAACCTATGAACATCCAAAACTCGCGGGAGTCTGTTGCTTCTTCTTTAACAATATGCGGTACCTGTTTATAATTTTTAAAAAACAGCAATAAAGCCGGCAGAAGAAATACTGCCATAAAAATGATGAGCTGCCAGTTCATACCATTATCTACAAAGGCATGTACAGAGCTATCGCCCAATACACCACTACGGGTTAAAAAAGTAGAAAATAATATGAAGAAAAAAGAGAGAATAAAAAATAAGTAGGTAGCTCTTAAAGAATGGCCGGTGGCATTAAAAATAACCTGTGTGTGCAACCCTGCCACCATTATTAACCAGGGTACCAGCGAAGCATTTTCCACCGGATCCCAGGCCCAAAAACCGCCAAAACTGAGTGACTCATAAGCCCATGCCCCACCCATCATAATGCCAAGGCCCAAAATGCAACTAGAAAATAAACTCCAGGGTAACGCAATCTTGGTCCAGCCGGTATAGTCTTTTTTCCAAAGGCCGGCAATGGCATACGCAAACGGAACAATAGTAGAAGCAAAACCCAGAAACAAAATAGGCGGATGAATCACCATCCAATAGTTTTGTAATAATTGGTTCAGACCTTTTCCATCCTGCATAGATTCCAGGCTCAAATAATCTTGCCGGCTAAAAATAGGTGCATCCTGAAAAACTTCTCTTACCAACAAAAAAGGGTTAATACCAATTTTTGCATCGCCCAGATAAATACCAATGATCATAGTGGCCAGGCAAACCTGTGCAAAGCTGATAACCGTCATTACGGGTGCCTCCCACTTGCCTGCTTTATTTATCAATATCAAACCCAGCACAGAATGCCAGATGGTCCATAAAAGAAAACTTCCTTCCTGTGCTTCCCAAATACAACTGAAGAGGTAGCTGGCACTTAAATCTTTGCTGGAATGGTTCCAGGCATAATAATATTCAAACTTGTGAGAAGCAACGATGAAATAGATAATACCAAATACAGCAAACACAGCCACGCTTTCTATAATGAACGATATTCTGGCCAGTCGCTTCCAACTAAGTGCGTTGTTTTCTAAACGGGCATTGGTGCTTTTAAAATAAGCAACAGTGGCAACTAAGGAAGCAACAAAAGAGAGTACAATTAAAAAGTGCCCCAGTAAACCGGGCCACAAATGTTCACCAGGATAATTCATATACCGCGTTCAATTAGTTTGTAGTTGTAAGGTTCTTTTTAGCAGCGTTGGGATCGTCTTTATATTTAGAGGGGCATTTCATGAGCATTTCTTTACATTCAAACTGTCCGTTTTGCATTTTACCGTTTAGTACCAGGCGTTCACTCATTTCAAAATCGGTGGGTTTTGAATTGTGATAAACCACTTTGGTGCTTTGCCCCAGCGTATCAACAGCTGTAAAAACCATAAAGTTGGGGTTTTTAATAGCATCGTATTGTATGGGTTGGGTTTTATCCAGCTTGGCAATCATGCGTACAAATTTGCCTTCTTTCTGGCGGGCGGAAGCTACTGTTTCGTAGGTGGTAATATTGCCGGTAAAGCTTATTAAAACAGCTATGGCGGCGGCAATCAGAACCAATATAATAATGTGTGTTTTCTTCATAACCTGTTTAATGCGGCAAAATTAGGTGAAAAACAAACCCCTCACTATCAATTTTTTCAATGAAAGTATTTGCAGCATTTATAAACAATTTTCCGGCCAAAGAGTTCAAACAGCGTACTACTGTTGAACGGAGCGTCGCAACAACTGTTGCGCAAAGCATTGCGGTTGGCTGCCAAACCCAAAAAATTAACAGTAATTGGGGGCTTTAAAAAATTGCCGGTACAACGGCCAATGATTTTTTTGCTTCTATTACATACTGCGCTAACTTGCGCAACGTTTTTGATACACACGTTTTTTATGACAGACCTTTCTCAATTTGACCCCAACAAAGTAAGTAACCTGAAGAATAACATTTTTGGGTTGCCATTTGGTGAAGACGAAGCCCGCCTGGTAATACTACCTGTGCCTTGGGAAGTTACGGTAAGTGCCGCCGCCGGTACAGCCCGTGCACCAGAACATATTTACAAATGCAGTAAACAGGTTGATCTTTTTGATGCCGATGTGCCCGATGGATGGAAAAAAGGTTTTTACATGCGGGAGCAGGACAAAAAGATTTTATTAAAAAGCGATTACCTGCGCAAAGAAGCAGAACTCTATATTGATTATATTTCTCAGGGTGAAGCGGTAGAAAAAAATTCTTTTATGTGCAAAAGCCTGAAAGAAATTAATGCTGGTGGTGTTATGCTGAACAACTGGGTGTATGAACACACCAAAGAGTTATTAGACAAAGGCAAACTGGTTGGCTTATTAGGCGGCGACCACAGTACTCCACTGGGTTATTTTAAAGCCATAGCTGAGAAATATGAAAGCTTTGGTGTTTTACAAATTGATGCACATTGCGATTTACGCAAAGCGTACGAAGGGTTTACTTACAGCCATGCCAGTGTTATGTACAATGCGCTTACAGAAATACCACAACTGACCAACCTGGTACAGGTGGGCATTAGAGATTACTGCCAGGAAGAATGGGATTATATACGCAACAGTAATTACCGTGTTACTACCTATTTTGACCGCGATTTAAAAGAACGCCAATACGAAGGACAGCAGTGGAAGCAGATTGCTGATGAAATTGTAAGTCGCCTGCCAGAAAATGTATTTATTAGTTTTGATATTGATGGATTGGACCCGAAACTTTGCCCCAATACCGGCACACCGGTACAAGGTGGTTTAGAAAGCGAGCAGGTATTTTATCTTATTAAGCGCATGCTGCAAGCGGGTAAAAAATTTATTGGTTTTGATTTGAATGAAGTGGGCGTTGGCGAAAACGACTGGGATGCCAATGTGGGTGCGCATATATTATGGCGCCTTTGTAATTTGCTGGTGGCAGCTAATTAATTTTTTATCTGTTTATTTTTGCCGGTAATACAGTAAAAACAGAAGTTGATTTTTTCTTCTTTCCTTTCAGGCTACTAATTTTTAGTTTACTGTTAATTATTTACCCTGCCTGCTTAACTTTATTGCATGGTACAAGACTATGTAGTTACATTAACCAATAAGAATCGCCGGTATATCAATATCATCAATCTGCTCATCTGCAGTGTATCGCTGGTGTTTTTTTTGCGCAGCATTATTAATCAATACTATTTAATGCGGGTGCTGATAGCCGCGGTAATACTACTTTTAATTTTTGGGGTGTTTGCTTACAGGCGCTATAAACAAAACCCATCAAAACCCGTATACCTTAAAATAGCATTACTTGTTGCAGGCTTTGGCTGGGCAGCCATGCCCTTTATGTGGTGGCTTTGCTTCCCCATTTTTGCATTGGCCATTATGGAAAAAATAGCCAAACACCATTTAGAAATTGGTTTTACAGAAAATGGTATTACGCTAAACACCCTTATCAGAACACATCATAAATGGACTGAGTTTAATAATATTGTTTTAAAAGACAACCTGCTTACGCTGGATTATAAAAACAACAAACTGCTGCAACGAGAAACTATAGATGAGGAAGGCGATGCCGAAGAAGATGAGTTTAACAACTATTGCCGCCTTATGCTAACCAAGGCCCATCAATATATTGCCGCGTCTTAATTGGTTTGTGGAAAATATTTAAACCGGCATCTCAGCAAAAAACTGCTATATGAATGCGGTATCAGTAACCATCATACACCCGGCTTTTGAAAATTT
>REAR01000098.1 GCA_004295245.1 Sphingobacteriales bacterium
TCCCACGCTTTGGTAGCTGCTTTCAGTAAATAATCGGGGCAATATTTTGCATGAATACCAACTGGCTTCAGGCTTAATTTTTCATACTCATCTGCATCATATGCTGCCAGACGGTGATTGCGCATCACACGCATCATGTCTTCTTTATTCTCCTCGTAGCGGGCAAAGGGTCCTAAAATTCCTGCTAACTCAGCCGAAGTTTTATAAGCAATACCCGTCATAATAGCGGTAAGAGCACCGGCTATGCCGCGGGCTTCTTCACTATCGTAAGGTATGCCGCTTACCATTAGCATAGAACCCAGGTTGGCATAACCCAAACCCAATGTTCTGTAATCGTAACTTAATTGTGCTACTTCTTTTGATGGAAACTGCGCCATTAGTACAGATACTTCTAATACCACCGTCCACAAACGAACGGTATATTCAAAGCCTTCTACATCAAAAATATTTTTTTCGCCATCAAAAAACTGGCGCAGGTTTACAGAGGCCAGGTTACAAGCGGTATTGTCTAAGAACATATACTCGCTGCAGGGGTTAGAAGCACGAATGCGCCCACCCTGCGGGCATGTATGCCACTCATTAATAGTGGTATCATATTGCGTACCGGGGTCGGCACAACGCCATGCCGCATAAGAAATTTTATTCCATAACTCACGGGCAGGAATTTTTTTCATTGCTCTGCCATCAGTACGGGCTTTCAACTCCCAATCCTCATCCTTTTCTAATTTTTCAAAAAACTCATTGGGTATACGTACAGAGTTGTTGCTGTTTTGTCCGCTAACCGTACGGTAAGCTTCTCCTTCATAATCGCTGGCATAACCGGCAGCAATTAAAGCGCCTACTTTCTTTTCTTCTTCTACTTTCCAGTCAATAAAATTCACAATTTCCGGGTGGTCTAAATCTAAACACACCATTTTAGCGGCACGGCGGGTGGTGCCGCCACTTTTAATAGCACCAGCGGCACGGTCGCCTATTTTTAAGAAGCTCATTAAGCCCGATGAAGTACCACCACCACTTAATTTTTCACCTTCGCCGCGTATGCTGCTGAAGTTGGTACCCACACCGCTACCGTATTTAAAAATACGAGCCTCACGTATCCACAAATCCATAATACCACCATCATTCACCAAATCATCATCCACGCTTAAAATAAAGCAGGCATGTGGTTGGGGGCGTTCGTATGCTGAGGTTGATTTCTTTAATTGTCCGTCTACTGCATCTACATAATAGTGGCCCTGTGGTTTTCCTTTAATACCATAGCTTTCATATAACCCGGTATTAAACCATTGGGGGCTGTTTGGCACACAACCCTGGTTTAAAATACTATAAGCAAGTTCTTCATAAAAAATTTGCGCATCCTGGGCACTGGCAAAATACCCGTAGCGTTCTCCCCACACCTTCCAGCAATTGGCCATGCGATGAGCTACCTGCTTGGCACTGGTCTCTCTGCCTAAAGAACCATCCGGTTGTGGCACACCTGCTTTTCTAAAATATTTCTGGGCCAGAATGTCGGTAGCAATCTGACTCCATTGTTTAGGTACTTCTACATTATTCATTTCAAACACCACCTCACCGCTGGGGTTGCGAATAACAGAAGTACGGTAATCGTACTCAAACTGATCAAACACAGATACACCATCTTTGGTGAACCTGCGGCCAAATTGCAGGCCTGCATTTATTTGTTTCTTTGTTGCCATAATAGGAAGCAGTAGCTTTTTATCCGGGTTAAGTAATTGTTAACAGAGGAAAACGAAAATATCTGGTGTAAGTCAAATTATCTACATACAAATATCAACAGCATGTGGAAAAACGATGCTTGAAATTTGGGAGGGCTTGCTGGGGCTGCATTTGTTGATTTTTGCACATAAAATACCCCTAAGCTGGAGAAAAAACTTTTGGTAGTCAGCGGCAGTTCCCTTATCGGCATCCTTGCGTCGCACCCTTCAGCGGCAACAAGGGTTAAAAGCAGCCGGGCAAAGGGTTACAGCTTTTTTATAAATTGTTTGAATTATAACTATTATTAATAGCCCAAAATACAATTACTTTCACTGTAAAAAGCTTTCTTTTTGTATTTAAAAAAATAAGTTTTCTTTGTAGCATGAAGCATTTAAAAACACTGTTTACCCTACTTATTTTAACAGCTAACATCAGTGCAGCTGCGCAAGAACAATACGTTGGGTGGCTGGCTTCTTTTAATACGTTTAAGGTAAGTGCAAAATGGAGTGTGCATACCGATGTGCAGTGGCGCAGCAACCACCAATGGCAGCATACACAAACTATTTTTATACGCCCGGGCATTAACTACCATCTTAAAAAAAATATGATACTTACTGCCGGTGTGGGGCTTTTTCACAACCGCAGAACTTTGCAAACCATTAGTGGTTATGTAAATGAAAAACGCATCTGGCAACAATACCTGGTAACACACCCTGCAGGCAGTGCCGTAGTGGCGCATCGCTTTAGGGCAGAGCAACGGTTTATACCAAAATCAGTAATACAAAATAATAAACTGGTAAACAACGGAACGTTGTTTGCGCAGCGCTTTCGTTATTTTATAAGGGCTGTGCAGCCACTGCAACTGCAAAAAAAATTTA
The DNA here is from genome assembly GCA_004295245.1 of Sphingobacteriales bacterium. GTDB lineage: Bacteria > Bacteroidota > Bacteroidia > Chitinophagales > Chitinophagaceae > JACMLD01. The sequence continues at coordinate 2,595 of REAR01000098.1, forward strand.
TCAAAGGCTGGTTTGCCGGGGTGCAGAATGAAGTGTTTTTAAACATGGGCGATAACAACGCACTTAATAATAAAATATTTGACCAAAATCGTTTGTACCTGTCCATGGGGTATCGTTTGGCGGCCAAAGCCGATCTTGAAATGGGATACCTGAACCAATATATTGTGGGTAGCAAGAAAACGTTTAGCAATATTCATGCTTTTCAAACAGCGGTATACCTGCGTTTATAAATGTATATTGTTGCAAGCAGTACTGCCGCCGAAGTGTGCGACGCAACGATGCTGAACAGGTGTACAGTAGCCGGATAACATATTCTATTTTCTTACATTTACCAGCCTTAGTTATTATTAATCTAATGAGTTTTATTTTAAATATAGACACTTCGCTGGATACAGCACATGTATGCATCAGCTACAAAACTGATGTGGTGGGTGCTGCAGTTAATTACGAGCAAAAAGATCATGCGGCATGGTTACACAGTGCTATTAATTTGTTGTTGCAACAGGCAGCTATAAAAACAGAAGCGTTAAATGCAGTGGCTGTTGTTGAAGGCCCGGGTTCTTATACTGGCTTGAGAGTGGGTATGGCAGCGGCAAAGGGGTTTTGTTACGCAAATGAATTACCACTTATTTTAATACCAACATTAACATTAATGGCTTCGGGTACAGTAAGGCAGATTAAAAAAATATTTAATGAGACTGAAGTGAAAAAAAAATTAATATGTCCGATGATTGATGCCCGTAGAATGGAAGTATACACTGCATTGTATACAACTGAAATGCAAACTCTATTAGCGCCTTGTGCCATGGTATTGTCAAAAAACAGTTTTGATGATTGGAGAAAGACAAATGAAATTATCTTTACCGGCAACGGATCAAAAAAATGGCAAATCAATTTTGCGGAAAAAATTGATTATATTCAAGCTCACGCTTATGATGTAAATGATTTAGTTTTGCATTCGTATAAAAGTTATTTGCAATCTAATTTTGTCAATACCGCTTATGCAGATGCCACTTATCTAAAGGATTTTTATACCGGTAAAAAAGTGTAAACTGCAAGCGTAAGGCCATCCATGATTGAAGACTTTAGGACCACCCTAATAACCATAACCTGTTATCCTTTTTTGCAACCTTAAACTGTAATCCTGAAAAAAATTCAAACTTTAAACCAGTATTCCAAACATGAACACATTGTTGAATCATCAACTTTTGATTCAATCAAAAGAAGGCAATGAGGTAAAAATTGATTTCCTACAGGTAAAAAAGGCGTCTTTAATTTTACGGGCTATCAACCACAAACTCAGGCAGCAAATTCTGCATCTGATTCTGCAGCAAGAAAAAATGACTGTAACTGAAATCTATATTCAGTTACGTCTTGAACAGTCTGTGGCCTCACAACATCTGGCTATTCTAAGAAGAGCCGGTGTGGTAAAAACGACACGTGATGGTAAATTTATTTACTACTCTATTAACGTAGATCGTTTAACCCAGTTAAACAAAAATGTTTTAGACATTATAGGTTAAAAAGTTTGTTCTTTTTATACCTGTAATAGCTATCAAAAGATCTGCTGCAAATGCATTTTATGTAATTTTGCGGCAAATCTTTTTATGCATGTTTGTAAAACAACTTTACACCAACTGTTTAAGTGAAGCAGCCTATTACATTGAAAGTAATGGAGAGGCTGCCATTATAGACCCTATACGGGATATTGATGCCTACCTTGATTTAGCTAAAGAACGCAATGCCACTATCAAATATATTTTTGAAACTCATTTTCATGCCGATTTTATAAGTGGCCATATTGATCTTGCAGATAAAACCGGCGCTGCCATTGTTTACGGACCTCAAACAGTAACTTCTTACAAAGTACATGTTGCAAAAGATGGGGAACGTTTTAAACTGGGGGCAGTTGCATTAGAAGTATTACATACACCCGGTCATACGCTTGAATCTTCTTGCTATTTATTATACAATAATGAGGGGCAACCCTATGCCCTGTTTAGCGGCGATACCTTATTTGTTGGGGATGTGGGCCGCCCCGATCTTGCGCAAAAAGACACCAGCTTTACTATGGAAGAATTGGCTGGTACTTTATACGATAGCCTTCATAATAAAATTTTACCGTTACCGGATAGCGTATTGGTTTACCCGGCTCATGGCCCTGGTAGCAGTTGTGGCAAAAACCTGGGGCCGCATACATACAGCACTATTGCTGAAGAGAAAAAAACAAATTATGCTTTGCAGCCACAAACCAAAGAAGCATTTATAAAAGCTGTAACCGATGGTCTTACAACACCGCCCACCTATTTTCCGGTAAATGCTAAAATAAATAAAGAAGGTTATACTAGCCTTGATACTTTATTAAAACAAGCATTACAACCACTGGATATTGCTGCATTTAAGCAAAAAACCAAGAGCGGCGATGTAATTATATTAGATACCAGACCCGCTACAACTTTTACATTTGGGTTTGTACCTAACAGTATAAGCATTGGTTTAGAAGGGCGTTTTGCAGAGTGGGCGGGCATGCTATTGCCTTTTACCAGTAATATTGTATTAGTAACAGAGGCAGGTAAAGAAGAAGAGTCGGCCATACGTTTGGCAAGAGTGGGGTTTGATAAAATTATTGGCTATTTGCAGGGAGGTTTTGAAGCCTGGCAAGAAGCCGGACAAAAAACAGATATGATTATTGATGTGGAAGCAGATGAACTGGCCATGGATCTGCCTTTTGACGATAAATTAATTGTAGTGGATGTGCGCAGAGAACCCGAGTTTGCTGATGGACATATTAAAAACGCATTGAACCTTGCATTGAACGACTTAACCGACCCCGGAAGCATGGCAAATTTTGAAGACCATCAAAATTTATATGTGCATTGTGCCGGCGGCTACCGCAGTGTAATTGCAGCCTCTCTATTAAAACGCCAGGGTATACACAACATAAGAAACGTTGTGGGCGGCTGGCAGGCCATACAAGCACTGGGAAAAAAAATACCCACCGAAAAAGATACCAGTATATTAAACTAATAAAAAAGCACCCTTTGAGGTGCTTTTTTATACAGTAAGCCTTGCTTGCAATAACTAAGGAGCAAACACTTTTGAACATTTTTATACTTTAAAGGTTATAGTTACAATAACTTCTTTATGGCAGTACATACACTTCAAACAATTCAAAAAATACCAGTACCCTTAGCTGAAGCCTGGAATTTTTTCTCAAGCCCAGAAAATTTAAAAGTAATAACCCCCAATCATTTAGGGTTTAAAGTGTTGTCACAATCGCCCCGCCAAAAAATGTATGCAGGACAAATTATTGAGTACACAGTAAAACCTCTGCTAAACGTACCTATGTATTGGATGACAGAAATTACCCACGTACAAGACCAACAATTTTTTGTAGATGAACAACGCTTTGGTCCTTACAAGATGTGGCACCATCAGCACCATTTTACAGCCATAGAAGGCGGTGTTGAAATGATTGACCTGGTGCACTATAAAATTCCGTTGGGTTGGTTGGGAGATATTGCTAATACTGCTTTTGTTAAAAGCCAACTACAGAATATCTTTTCTTTTCGCTTTAAAAAGGTTGAAGAGTTGTTTGGTGTATGGCCGGGACAAACCAATGTTGTACTATTTAAATAGCATAAATACGTTCATAAAAAATATTCAACGCTTACGTTTAAAAAAATCTTTCATCAACTGTGCACAGGGTTCTTGCAGAACAGCTTTGGTAATATTGGTTTTTGGATGAAAGGGTGCAGGTGCTGTATTAAAATGCTGTGCATGTCCATTCTTTTCATCACTGGCGCCCCAAACAATGCGGCCAATTTTGCTCCAATACAAAGCCCCGGCGCACATTAGGCAGGGCTCTACGGTTACATACAAAGTAGCCTCTGGCAAATACTTACTGCCTAAAAAATTAAAAGCAGCGGTAAGCGCAATCATCTCGGCATGCGCCGTGGGGTCGTTTAACTTTTCTGTCATGTTATAGCCGCGTGCAATAATTTTATTATTCATTATTACCACAGCCCCCACCGGCACCTCGTCTTCATCAAAAGCACGTTGTGCTTCTTTTAATGCCAATTGCATAAAATGTTCGTCTGTCATAGTTGTTAAAGATAAAAATATTTGGGTAGCCAGCAGTAGCGCAAAGCCCGGCATTGTTGCGTCGCACACTTGTACAGCAGTATACCAGTAAGCAAGCTCGAAAGATACTTACATATATAGCAAACAAACCACTTGCTGACTAGCGGACTTTTTGCTGCAGTGTGCGACGCAACAATGTTTAACCGGAGTTACCACTGCTGGTAACCAAAAAATAACAGTTGTTATGGCTGCTTGCTAATTTTATAGCGGCAACTTAAACCATGTGTTTGTACATTTGTAATTACTACAGATTATTTTGATTAACCATTCCGCCCAGCGGAAAAAAAATTAAGAATTATGTCATTTACATTAGCACCCTTACCGTATGCACACGATGCGTTAGAGCCGCATATTGATACTACTACCATGCAAATACACCATGGCAAACACCATCAGGCGTATGTTGATAATTTAAATAAAGCCGTTGCTGGTACTGCCAATGAAGGTAAAAGCTTAGAGGAGCTGGTAGCTGCTGCTGGCACTATTTCTCCGGCGGTAAGAAACAATGGCGGTGGCCATTGGAATCATACTTTCTTTTGGGAAAGTTTAGCACCTAATGCCGGAGGCACTCCATCTGGCGCACTGGCAGATGCTATTACTGCAGCCTTTGGAAGCTTTGATGCGTTTAAAGAAAAATTTGCTGCTGCTGGCATGACCCGCTTTGGAAGTGGCTGGGCCTGGCTATTGGTAAAAGATGGCAAGTTAGAAGTAAGCTCAACCCCTAACCAAGACAATCCGTTAATGGACGTGGCAGAAGTAAAAGGCACCCCTATTTTAGGTGCCGATGTTTGGGAACATGCTTACTATTTAAAATATCAGAACCGCCGTGCAGATTATTTAGCCGCTTTTTGGAACGTAGTAAACTGGGGTAAAGTAGCCGCACGTTTTGCCGCTGCTAAATAATTAAACGCAACAATACACAAACCGGTAAGCATACAGATAGTAAGTGATGGCTGTTAAAAACAAACTTATTATCTTTCGGCTTACCGGTTTTATTTTAACCACAACATTCATTTTTTAAACCAATAAAACTCCAATGAAACGATTTGCATTTTTTTCTTTAACCGTTTTAGTATTCAGCTTGGTTGCCTGTGGCGGCAAGCAAAAGAAAGTAATTGTAATGGCTACCGGAGATCTGAAGGTAGAAGGCACTACTATTTCTATAGACCCCAGCATGTCTTACAAAGAACAAGAAGTAACTTTTACCGATGATAAAGTGAGCCTGGTTATTAAAAGCACCGATGGCACCAATAAAACATTAGAAATTAGTGAGCCTGGCTTGTATGTATTGAACTTGCAAAAAGATACCCTGGTAGGTGGCATTGTTAATTATGGTAGCGCTGGTGTACCCGGCTCTATTAAGAGTGAAGAAATGGACAGAATGATTGACAGCACCGTGCAGTTAATGGCAGGTAAAAATGTAAGCGATGAAAAGAAAACATATTTTATAGTGCCTTATAACATTAAAAAGATAGGTACTGAAGTTACAGCCATTGTACGAAGCTCTTTTAGAGGTATACCCGGCGTGGTAGAAGCTGGCAGCGATGGCAAAGTGCCCGAAGTATATAAATTTTTTACAGTAAAGCAAAAGCGAGAAACTTTAGCTGAGCTTCAGTCACAAAGAGAGAAACTGCAAAACCTTTCTAAATAAACTACAGTTTCATAAACAAAAAGAGCGGCGCTTTGCGCCGCTCTTTTTGTTTATTTTCTTTTCCAGCAATCAGCCGTATGGTCGTTTACCATACCCACTGCCTGCATAAAAGCATAGCAAATTGTTGAGCCAACAAATTTAAAACCCCGTTGCAGCAAAGCTTTACTCATTGCATCACTAATAGCTGTTTTAGCAGGCACCTGTGCAAGGCTTGCTGGTTTATTTTGTATAGGTTTACCACCTGTAAACTGCCAGATATACGTAGCAAAACTGCCAAACTCTTTTTGCACCTGCAGGTAAGCTTTTGCATTACCAATAAAGGCATGCACTTTCAAACGGTTTCTGATGATTCCTTCATCCAGCAAAAGCTTTTCAATTTTTTTATCTGTGTAACGGGCCATCTTAAGCGCATCAAAATTATCAAAGGCCTTACGATAGTTTTCCCGCTTTTTTAAAACGGTGTACCAACTTAAACCGGCTTGTGCTCCTTCCAGGCAAAGCATTTCAAATAGTTGCTGGTCATTGTATACCGGTACCCCCCATTCTTCATCGTGGTATTGTTTATACAAATCATCTTTGGTGCACCAAGCACATCTGATTTTTTCTTTTGCCATTTTATACTTTACTGTTTTTTTTGGGCGGCACCGGGTCGTGCCCATGCCCACCCCAGGGGTGACAACTACTAATTCTTTTTAAGCTTAACCAAAAACCAATAAAAGGGCCGTGTATTTTAAATGCTTCTAACGCATACTGAGAGCAGGTTGGTGTATACCGGCATTTGGGCCCCAATAATGGAGATATTAGCCATTGGTAGCATTTTATTAAAACTATAAACGGACTACTTAATATTTGTAACAACAGCTTCATTCACTATCTGCATCAATTTATTTAAAATAACAGGCATCTTATTACGTACCAGTTCCCAATCAGGCAATTGTTTATCTGTATAAATAAAAAAAACAGATAAGCCTTTTTGTTGTTGTGCCAGCAGGTTTTGCAAAGGCTTGCATTGTAAACGATAGGCTTCACGGGTCAAGCGCTTCACACGGTTTCTATCTACAGCCTTCTTAAAAATTTTAGACGGCACGGTAACCCCCATTTGCAAACCAGTTGTTGCTTCTAACTGATATACCACCCTAAATGGAGCCACACCAAAACGCAAGCCGCTATTAAAAAGTTTCTCAATCTTTTTATGGCTTTTAAGGCGTTGCTTTTTATGTAGGGTAAAATGTTTGCTCACTGTATAAAAATAAAAAGCCCTGGCCGGGCCAGAGCTTAAAATTATTTAATAAACCACTTAAAAGCTTATTTCAAACCTCTTTCGTCAGAAATACTTAATTTCTTACGGCCTTTTTTACGACGGCTGGCCAATACTTTGCGGCCATTTGCAGTTTGCATACGCTTTCTAAAACCATGTACAGTTTTACGGCGGCGCTTATGTGGTTGAAAAGTCTGTTTCATAAATTTTTTATTTTCCTTTTTTTTGAAATGCGGATCGGGAGAAACGACCCTGTATTCAATTCCTTCAAACGGGTCACCACACCCATCTGTTTGTGAAAGGACGGCAAAGGTAAGGGGTGGCCGTCAATTTTTTGCGTGCTGCAGAAAATTTTTTAAATACCAGCTTTAGTTTTTCATGGCAGCAGTCTTGCGTCGCAATCCATTCATCTTTTAGTTCATTGGGCATCAGGGCTTCGCAATTCTAAATCAAGATGAAAGCTTTTCACTTCTTCTCCAAAAAAAGCTGCGGCATGGTTATCAAAATCAGTGGTGCTATCTGTTGTATAAAAGCGTCTGCTGCCATTTTTACTGCAAACAATAGCCAGTTCTGGGTGGCGTTGTAAATAATCGCCCAGCCCTTTTGCTACTATTTCTCCTTGTGATAAAAGGGTAACTCCATCTGGTAGGTATTGGGCTATTTTATGTTTCAGCAAAGGGTAATGTGTGCAGGCCAGTAATACGGTATCTATTTTATCAGACTGGTTGAACAAGCTTTTAAGATGTTGTTGTACAAAATAATCAGCCCCTGGTTGCAGGTATTCATTATTCTCAATAAGCGGCACCCACATGGGGCAGGCTTCCTGGTGCACATGAACCTGCGGAAAGAATTTTTCTATTTCTAAAGGGTAAGAGCCCGATGCTACCGTACCAGTTGTGGCCAGAATGCCCACATGATTGGTGCTACTATAACGCCCTATTACTTCTGTAGTAGGGCGTATTACACCTAATACTCGTTTCTCTGGGGCAATTGATGGCAGGTCTTTTTGCTGAATGCTTCGCAAAGCCTTTGCAGAGGCCGTATTACAAGCCAGTATTACCAATGAGCAGCCCTGGTTAAAAAACCACTGTACACACTCTAGTGTGTATTTATACACTGTTTCAAAAGAGCGGTTGCCGTAAGGGGCCCGGGCATTATCGCCCAGGTACAAATAATCGTATTGCGGCAGGGCTTTTACTATTTCTTTTAAAACAGTAAGGCCTCCGTAGCCAGAATCAAAAACACCAATGGGTTGCTGTGCTGCCATACATAAAAATAAAAAACCGCCCTGCAATTACAAGGCGGTTCAATATTAGTTTATTTATACTAATTACTTAATACCTAATTTCTTTTTAACTAAAGGCGCAATATCATCTGCCGGAGGGCCTACTAAAATGGCTTCTTTAGGTAATACATACGTATACCCATTTTCTTTGGCAACTGCCTGTACAGCATCTAATGCTTTTTTCTGAATAGGGGCTGCTAATTCTTCTTGCTTTTTCTGCAACTCTTCCTGTATACGCTGCTCTTCGCCAGATAGCTCCTGGTATTTTTGCTGTAATTCTTTACGCTTTACTTCTTTAACGGCGGTTGAATAGGTAGCAGAGTCTTTATTAAACTTTGTAATATCTGCTTCTAAAGTTACTTGCTTATCGTTTGCACTGCTGATTAATGCATCGCGGTACTGGTTTAATAAGGTATCTGCTTTTTTAGCTTCTGGCATTACAGCAATAATTTCATTAATACTGATATAACCAATTTTGTTTTGTGCTTGTACCTGGCCTGCTACTACTACAGCAAGAATAATTAATGTAAAAAGCTTTTTCATTTTACTGTTTTGTTTTTGTTTTTAGTGGTCGCATAAAAAACTCTCTTTTTACAGAGAGCTTATAATTATAGTTGTTTTTTAATGCTACAACGTTGTTTACTCTGCCCTGCTTTGGCTGTTATTTAACAGCTTATTTTACTCCCAATTCTTTCAGCACATCTTCACTTCGGTCTAGTTTTGGGTCGGCAAATATAACGGTAATTCCTTCACTTTTATCTAAAATAAAATCGTATTGGCGGTTTACGGCAATTTTTTGAATGGCGTTGTAAACCTTATCCTGTATGGGTTTTACCAGTTCTTGGCGGCGCTTAAACAAATCTCCCTCAAAACCAAAGCGTTTGCGTTGCAGCTCTCTTACTTCTTTTTCTTTTATAAATATTTCGTCTTCTCTTTTTTTCTTTAATACATCGCTTAACATTACCTGTTCTGCCTCGTAATCTTTATACATTTTATCCAGTGCAGCTTGTCTTTCATCAATTTCTTTTTGAAAGGTTTCGCTTACCAGATCTAATTTTTTTTGTGCTTCTTTATACTCTGGTAGTTTATCCAATATATAGCGGGTGTCTACCACAGCATAGCGTTGCGCCATTGCTGTGCCTGCTAAGGTGCAAAGGCAGATGAAGGCAAAAATTATTTTTTTCATTGTAAGCGTTTTTAAATTTAAAATATGCTTATTGAAGCGCTGCTGTTGAAGGGTGCGACGCAACGGTGCTGCTGTTTGCACTGCTGCTGACTACCAAAATATTTTATTCTGGTTCAAAGCCCAACATAAAGGTAAATCTTGCTGCGTCTCTTAAACGGCCACCGGGGCGGTAACGATCGATACCAATACCATAATCAAACCCTAACAAACCAAACATGGGCAGGAAGAAGCGCATACCTACACCTGCACTGCGGCGCAAACGGAAGGGGTTATAATCTTTATAATCGTACCAACCGTTGGCGGCTTCAAAAAAGGTTAGGCCATAAATAGTACTGTTAGGGTTGGTGCTAAAGGGATAGCGTAACTCTAATGTGTATTTATTAAATATTGTAAAAAACTGGCTGGCACTCTGCTGATCTGGATTGATTTTAGGATCTGAAGTGCTGTAAACCGGGTAGCCTCTGTGTGCAATAATATCGTACCCTAACAGACCAAAGTTGTTGGTTAAACCCGCATCGCCTACCTGGAAGCGTTCAAATGGTGAGTAATTGAGTTTGCTGTTGTAGCGCCCCATAAAACCATATTTAGCGGCGGCTTTTAATACAAACTGGCGGCTTCTATCGGCTCCCATTGGTTTACCAATTGGCACATACCACTCACCTGTAAAACGCCACTTATGAAACTCTACAAACTTGTATGGGTTTTTAGAGTTTACAATATCTCTATTAAATAAAGAATATGGTGGTGTAAACTGACCGCTTATGGTAAAGTTTGAACCGCTTTTAGGAAACAATGGCTGGTCTATTGAAGAACGGGATAATGTAAGTTTTAAGCTGATGTTGGTAGAGGTTTCATTGGCAAGATCGGTACCATCATCTAAACGAAAGAAGCCCGGATAGTTTCTAAGTTTATATTGTGTATAGTTAAGTGAGTAGATTAAAGTGAAAAAGTCATCAGGCCATTTTAATTGTTTACCCAATGCCAGCGAAACACCTAATGTACGCAGGTAAGAGGTATCTGCGGCCTTACGATCGAACCCGCCAAAAAAGTTACCGCCATTTGAAAACTTAGTACTGAAAACACTAAAGGTTAGCGAGTTTCTTTTTTTGCCGCCTAACCATGGTTCTGTAAATGAAAAATTATAAGAGCGAAATGCCTGACCATTACTTTGTACACGTATGCTTAGCTTTTGGCCATCACCGGTTGGCAACGGATCCCACGCTGTTTTTTTGAAAATATTTTTAATAGAGAAGTTGTTGAAAGAAACACCCAATGTTCCGGTTAAACCAATACCACCGCCCCAACCGGCACTTAACTCTAACTGATCGCTACTTTTTTCTTCTAAACCCCAATTAATATCTACTGTACCATCTTCCTGGTTAGGAACAATATTGGGGTTTATTTTTTCCTGGTTAAAATAGCCAAGGTTGGCAATTTCACGTTGCGTACGTATTACATCGCTACGGCTGAATTTTTCACCGGGAACAGTTCTCAACTCTCTGCGCACTACATAATCTTTTGTACGATCGTTACCTGAAATGGTAACGTTACGAACAGTGGCTTGTGGGCCTTCAACAATTCTTATTTCATGGTCTATTGTATCGCTATAAACAGCGCTTTCAATAGCTTCTGCTCTAAAGAAAAGATACCCGTCATCCATATATAAACCGCTAATGTCTCCACCTTCTGGAGTTAGTTGTTTACCTAATCTTTTGTCTAAAGTTTCAAGGTTATAAATATCTCCTTTTTTAATACCCAACAATACCGTTAAAATTGAATCTGAATATTTGGTATTACCTCTCCAGGTAGTATTACCAAAGTAATATTTACGTCCCTCTTCTACTTTAAGGTCAATATTCATATTGCCTTTTTTATTGTAGTAGAAGGTATCTTTTACAATTACGGCATCTCTAAACCCTAATGAATTGTAATACTCTAATATAGATTCCTTGTCTTCTTCGTATTTCTTTTCATTATACTTGGCAGAGCTGAACAATTTAAAGCGGAAATAGGGGTCTAACAACTCTTTGGTTTTGGAAAGCGAAAGAAAACCCCAATCGGTAAACCACTCATTAAAGGTCATTTTTTTAACATCACCAAAAACAGGCTTTTCTGCCTCTGGGTAAAGCGTAAGCTTACTCATTTCTTTGGTGCCCTTAAACTTCTTTTTTAAACGATTGGCAGAAACATTGTCGTTGCCAAAAACATTCAATTGGTTAATACGTACTTTTTTACCCTTTACAATATCATATGTCAATATCACCGCATTGTTCATATTAGGGTCTAGCTTTTCATCAATTCTTACTTCAACGCTTTTAAACCCTTTTTCAACAAAATATTTTTTAATATTTTCTACCGATGTAAGGCGTGTATTTTCTGTAACAACCCGACCTTTTACCAATCCGGTTTTACCCTCTAAATCTTCCTGTTCTGTTTTCTTTACCCCTTTAAAAGAGAAATTAGATAAAGCGGGGCGTTCTTCCACCTTAACTTCAATATACAAGTCACGGCCATCCAGCTTTATAAAAAATATTTGAATATTAGAAAACAGTTTCTGGTTCCACAAATTCATAATAGCCTTGCTAAAATTATCGCCACCGGGGTACACAATTTTATCGCCTACAGAAAGCCCGGAAATAGAAATCAGCAACAATTCATCGTAGCGTTTAAGGCCGGTAACTTTTATACCAGCCAGATTATATTCTTTAGCATTTTTTGAATTAATCATTTCCTCCAACGCGGGGTCAATTGCGGTGGGTATGGTATCGTTTGCGGCGGGTTGTTGGGCCAGTACCTTACCAGAGACAATAACACAAAAAAGCAGTACAGGTACTAAGCGTAATAATTTTGGCATCCAGTGTTTTTTTAAACAGAGTGGCAAATTAAATGGATTTATTGAAAGTGTTTGTTAAAAACCAGCATTGGTGCGGCTATCAGGCGTTTATTTGTTATAAAGACGGGGCTTCTGTTACCTGATGGCTGGTTTTGCCAAACCGGCGTTCTCTTTTCTGAAAATCTTCAATGGCCTCATGCAGGTTTTGTTTCCTGAAATCGGGCCACCGAACATTGGTAAAGTACAACTCCGCATAGGCTAATTGATATAATAAAAAATTACTGATCCGGTACTCGCCACTGGTTCTTATCATCAACTCGGGGTCAGGAAAACCACTGGTGGTAAGGTATTGCTGCAATGTCTCGTGGCAAATACTGTCTGGCAGTACTTTACCTGCCGCCACATCTTTAGCAATATTTTTTACGGCATTCACCAGCTCCCACCGGCTACTATAACTTAATGCCATTACCAGGTTTAAACCGGTATTAGCAGCAGTCAGTTCAAGGGCTTCATTCAACTCTTGCCTTGCATATTCGGGCAACATTTGCATGTCTCCAATTACGTGCAGCTTAATATTATTTTTATTCAGCGTTTCAACCTCTTTTCTAATGGTGTCTACCAACAACTCCATTAAACCGGTTACCTCATACTCGGGCCGATCCCAGTTTTCTGTGCTAAAAGCATATAAAGTAAGGTATTGCACCCCAAGTTCAGCGCAACCTTCTACAATATCCCGCACACTTTCCACTCCGTGAAAGTGACCATAAAGCCTGTCCTGGCCTTTTTCCTGCGCCCAACGCCCGTTACCATCCATTATAATGGCAATGTGTTTTGGCAGGCGTTGCAGGTCAATACTGTGTTTCGGCGTATCCATTACTCGGTTTATTCAGGCGGCAAAAGTACAAAAAACAATCCGGCAAGCCTACAGCAAAAACGTTCTCTATAATATTATTATAAGGTAGCCGGCAGCAGTACCACGCCCAGCCCCGGTTGCGTCGCACCCTTCAGGCGCAAAACAAAGCCCGGCATAAACACAAACGGAGTCCAATGGACTCCGTTCACTATAAAAAATTAAACTATTTAGTTATTCAACATCAATGGCATTACCAACATCAACAAATCCTCATTATCATCCTGCTCGGTGGGTTTAATAATACCCGCTTTGGTAGAAGTAGATAACTCTACTTTTATTTCTTCGCTCTCTGCACCACTCAGCATTTCAATTAAAAATTTAGCATTAAAAGCAATATTCAAATCTTCTCCATCATATTGGCATTTCATACGCTCATTGCCTTCAAAACTAAAGTCAACATCTTGTGCAGCCAATTGCAACTGACTACCCTGTATATTTAAAACCACCTGGTTAGTGCTTTTATTACTAAACACACTTACCCTTCTTAATGCCCCTTGAAAATCGGCTTTATTTACTACCATTTTGTAGGGGTTATCAGCAGGTATCACCACTTTATAATCCGGAAAGCGGGCATCTATTAAACGACAGGTCATTTGCACGCTGCCATGCTTTACAAACAGGTGGTTGCTGTTATAGTTAACATTTAACTCATCATTGTTATTAGGCAATGTGGCTTTTAAAAGTGTGAGTGGCTTTTTGGGTACAATAAAAGAATCTGCTTTAGGGCAGCTAACATCAGTTCTTTTATACCGTACCAGCCTATGTGCATCTGTAGCTACTGTTTGCAGGTGCTTTTTATCCAATTCAAAAAACACACCGGTCATAGCCGGCCTTAAATCATCATTGCTTACTGCAAACAATGTTTTATTAATGGCAGTTACCAATGCTGAAGAAGTAATGGTAAAAGAAGTAGTATCGTCTGCTGCAGGTTCTTTCGGAAAATTATCGGGGTTTTCGCCCATTACCTTGTACTTACCATTATCGCTGGTAATTTCTACACTGAAATTTTTATCAATATTAAAAGTAAGCGGCTGCTCTGCAATGTTCTTTAAAGAATCCATCAGTATTTTTGCCGGTATACATACTTTACCACTGTCTTTGGCTTCAATATCTATTTGTACCCGCATTACTGTTTCCAAATCAGTTGCCACTACAGTTAACTGATTTTTTTCTACCTCAAACAAAAAATCTTCTAAAATAGGCAGCACGGTATTGGCACTAATAACTCCACTTATTTGTTGCAAATGTTTTAATAATACTGCCGATGAAACGATAAACTTCATATTTAGCCTTGATTTGCGACGAAACTACATATTTTTAGTTAATAGCCAACCACTTAATTAAGGCCGTGGTTGTTATTAACAGCCTGCTGTGAATTACTTGTGGTTAACGGGCTGAAACCGCCCAAAATTGGTATGCCGTTGAAGGGTGCGACGCAAGGATGTTGCTATGAAATACAAAAGCTGGCTACCCTTCTATTAATCGCTCCAAACCTTAGTGCCTTCGGTGCAATTGGCGCAAATATCTATGTGCTTGCGGCCCTGTTTTATTTTGTTTCTGAATGTGGTGTAGGCCTCGTTTTGCCAGATTTCTTTAAAGGGCTTATTCTTCAGGTTGCCCAGTTTGTGTTGGGCATCTTTATCAAAACAACAGGGGGCCACCAGCCCATCCCAGGTAATAACAGGAGAATGCCAGAGCCGCCAGCAATGGTTGTGCAGTTTGTTTTTTAATTGCAATTGCCCGGCTTTATCTTTTTTATAGCGGCTGTATTTATCAATGCTGGGTATTAATTGGTTGGGGTCGTTTTCATAGTCGTATACCTGAGCGGTTTTAAACCAAATAGCATCTACCCCTACTTCTTTAGCCAGTTCTTTTACATCTTCTATCTGGTGCTGGTTGGGCTTTACCACCAAAAACTGAAAGATGATAAAGGGCGTTTTACTATTCAGTTCTTTTTTCCATTTCACTATATTTTTAGCGCCTGCTATAACTTTATCTAACTGGCCGCCTACACGGTATTGCTGGTATACTTCCTGTGTGGTGCCATCAATAGATATAATTAATCTGTCAAGACCGCTCTCAATGGTTTTTTTAGCGTTTGCCTCGTTTAAATAGTGTGCGTTGGTAGAAGTGGCGGTATATATTTTTTTGGAAGCCGCATATTTAACCATCTCTAAAAAATCGGGGTTCAGGTAAGGCTCTCCCTGAAAATAAAAGGTAAGGTAGAGCAGGTCTTTATATAGTTGGTCTATAGTATCTCTAAAAAAATTATTTTGCAGCATACCTGTTGGCCTTGTAAAAGCTCTTAGGCCACTGGGGCACTCGGGGCAACGCAGGTTACAGGAGGTGGTGGGCTCAAAAGAAATAGAAATGGGCAAGCCCCATTGTACAGGTTTACGGCTGTATTTGCTGTAATAATAACTGCTAACCACTTTAATCATGTTCCACACCCGGGCTGGACGTAATTTTGAAAGCAGGTTGAGACTATCTGTTAAATTAAACTGACCCATACAAACGGTAAAATTAGTATTGCCGTAACTAAGACAAGAAATTTTCTTTAAAACCGTTTTTATATAGCCGGATACCATTACCGGCACCAAGAAGCTACTATGAAGGCCAAAACCCTCTTTTTTCTTTTATTGTTATGTTTAAGCGCTGCTACTGCTTTTAGCCAACAGCCATTAAACATTGTGCAACAAACAGAAATTATTGCAACGGCAGAGCAGCGCCATTTTGAAGGTATGCAACAAGGCGCTTTTAACGGAACACATGCTTCTAACAACTTTGATATTTCTTTTTACCGCTGCGAGTGGGAGGTGGACCCGGCTGTTAAATATATTAAGGGCGTTGTTACATCTTACTTTACTATAACTGCTGCCACCAATACCTTGGTGTTTGATTTGAATGCTGCACTTACCACCGACAGTGTATTATACCATGGCACCAAACTACTATTTACACAAGCTGCTAATAATACCTTACAAATTCAATTGCCGGCAACACTGGCGGTTTCAAAAAAAGATTCGCTTGCTATTTTTTATAAAGGGGTGCCCGATGATGGCGGCTTTGGCTCTTTTACCCAAACCACACACGCAGGGGTACCAATTATATGGACGCTTAGCGAACCCTATGGTGCCAAAGACTGGTGGCCTTGCAAAAACGGGTTAGATGATAAAGCCGATTCTATAGATGTATTTATTACCACACCCGATATTTACCGTGGCGTATCCAACGGTATGCTGGTGCAAGACTGGACTGCGAATGGTAAGCGGTATTCCTATTTTAAACACCGCTACCCCATTACCAGTTATCTGATTTGCTTAGCTGCCACCAATTTTGCAGAATACCGAGATAGTGTTTTAATAGAAGGCAAACAATTACCCATAATTTCATATACCTATCCAGAAAACTATACTGTATTTCAAACAGAAGAACGTTTTACAAAAGAGGCGCTACAAATATTCAGTAATACTTTTGGCACCTACCCTTATATAAAAGAAAAGTATGGCCACACTCAGTTTGGCTGGGGCGGTGGTATAGAACATCAAACCAATAGCTTTATAGCATGGCCATGGAATTTTTTAATAGCGCATGAGCTGGGCCATCAGTGGTTTGGAGATAAAATTACCTGCGCCAGTTGGGAAGATATTTGGCTAAACGAAGGCTTTGCCACCTTTACCGGAATTATTTATTTTGAAAACACAGCCCCCGCCAGCATACCCGCCAACCTGCAAGCCGTAATAAACAATGTAACCAGCCAACCCGGTGGCAGCGTAAAAGTGCCAGATACCACCAATGTAAACCGCATATTTTCCGGAAGGCTTAGTTACAACAAAGGATTTTATCTATTACATATGTTGCGGGGCATTATGGGCGATGCAAAATTTTTTGCAGCCATCCGTACTTATCTGGCAGACCCGGCATTGCAATTTGGTTATGCCCGCACAGCAGACTTTCAAAAACATGTAGAAACAGCAGCAGGCATTTCTCTTACTGAGTTTTTTAAAGATTGGTATACTGGCGAAGGCTATCCTGATTATGCTGCTACCTGGAGCTTAAACAATAATAACTGGATCAGCTTTCAACTCAATCAAACCACATCGCACCCATCAGTTAATTTTTTTGAAATGCCGGTACAGGTACAATTTAAAAACGCCACCAAAGATTCTACTGTTACCGTGCCACACACTTTTAGCGGCCAGCGTTTTTCAGTAAACCTTGGTTTTGTGCCAGATACTATGATTATAGATCCTAAACTATGGATACTATCCCGCAACAAAACCACGCAAAAAGTAAATAGCCGCAGCACGGTTGTTGATGATGTAAGAATTTACCCCAACCCAGCACCTACGCAATTAAATATTTTATTGCAAAACCCCAGCGGCCAGCAGTTGCAAGTAGTGTTGTATAACAGTGCCGGCCAGTTGGTAGCACAAAAACAGCAAAGCCTAAGCGGCGCCGATGAATTAATTACCCTTGCCACCACACATCTTGCCCGTGGCGTTTATTGGCTTCATATAAAAGACAATAATAATTTGCAGGTAGTAAAAAAAATTATGAAGTAAACGTTGGGTAACCAGCTGCAGTGCTGCTGGCAGCAGCCGTTGCGTCGCACACTTCAGCAATAAGTTTGCAAGTCAGCAAGTGTTTTGCTATATACGTAAGTATCCTCCGGACTTTCGTACTTACTGACTGGTATGCTACCGTACAAGTGTGCGACGCAACAATGATATACCGGAGTTACCAATGCTGGCTACCAAAAAACAACCGCTGCACTGCACATTTTT
>REAR01000099.1 GCA_004295245.1 Sphingobacteriales bacterium
AACCGTATTTTGCCCGATTATGTATTTGAATACAACCAGCAATCGCAGCTAAGCCAGCAAATAATTGTGCCCGAGGGCAGCAACGAATACCAAATTTGGCAATACAGCTACTACCCCAATGGCTTAAAAAAGCAGGAAGCTGTTTACAACAAACAAAAACAATTACAGGGTAAAGTAGAATTTGTGTATCAGTATTAAAAGTATTGGGTAGCCAGCCGCAGTTTTTCATAGCAGCAGCCTTGCGTCGCACACTTCAGCGGCAATGCAATATTGAGCGGAGTGAGTTGGTGGTTTGTAGTTAGTAGTTTGTGGTTGCTCCGCATTGTATAATGTCACCCTGAGCATATGAAAAGGTAAGATAACCTTTGTGCAGCGCAGTGAAATCCATAAAAGTTGTTACACAAAGGGCCACAAAGAAAAAACGGACTGCTTGAATATGTCTCGTCCTGAAATAGGTTGACTACAAATCAACCATTTTATGAACTTAAAAGAATAAATTATCCAGGAGTATTTAACACAAGGCTGTGGCTTCAGAAAACTTGCGCCAAGTATGGAGTAAGCAGAACAACCATTTTCAAGTGGGTTCTCATTCACCGTATACGGCTAAGAGGCGGTTTGGCAATATGGAATACTTGCTTATCTTCCAATTAAAATTGTAATATCGTTGTATTAAACCGGCTGCGGCTGCACAGGGCTGTGGCTACTAAATCTATTTTATGATTAAGAAACTTATCTTCTTATTGCAGGTTGTTGTTTTAATGGGATTTTTAAGTTGCAAAACCACTAAACCCAATCAGCAGGCTAGCCCAATTATAGGCCTGTTTAAAGTAACCATACTATACCCTAACGGAGACGATAAGACTTTTGATATGGACTATTATGAAAAAAAGCACATGCCCATGGTAGCTGGTTTTATAGGCAGCAATTTAAAATTCTATGAAATTGATAAGGGCATTGCCGGCAGAACACCTGCTGACAAAATACCTTATCTGGCCGTTGGTTATTTTTACATAATTGATGTTGCTGCTTACAATAAAGCCATTGCGCTAAACAGAGAATCCATTTTGGGTGACTTTAAAAACTATACCAATATACAGCCCGTAATACTTATAAGTGAAATTAAACAGGTGCAACACTACAGCACCAAATAGTAGTGGGCAACATTGATAGCCATGAAACCCATAGTGTGGTTGTGTCTTCCATACAAAATTGAAATATCGTTTTACAAACCCAGCGTCGGGTGTGTAAGACTGGCGTTGCTGTATACTACTTTTAGGTGGTAAACTTACACGTATCTTTGTTTCTTAACATTAGTACAAGAAAGCTAAGCACCAATGAAAAAACAACTAATAACTTTTGCTTCTTTATGGGTATTAGCTTTATGCAGCGCTGTAGAAGGGCAATTCATTACTGGCATATTAAAAGAAAAAACTCAAGTTCAAAACAACGATTCCATCACAGCTATTGCACCTGCAAGTATAACCCGCACCATTAAACAAGATAGTAAAGGCAATATTTGGATTGCTGCATTTGACGGTGTTTTTAAATACAATAAAGGGTCATTTAAGGCTATTACTGCTACTGTAAGTAATGCCCGTTTTTTTTCTGTGTTAGAAGATCATAAGGGAAATTTTTGGTTCTGTTCTGTTGGTGCTGGGGTTTACTATTTTGATGGAACGGCTTTTAAGCATTTTACAACAACAGATGGGCTTGCCAATAATAGAACTATTGAAATATATGAAGACAAAGCAGGTAGTATATGGTTTGGTACAGAAAGCGGTGCCAGCCGCTATAATGGCATATCT
The DNA here is from genome assembly GCA_004295245.1 of Sphingobacteriales bacterium. Classification (GTDB taxonomy): domain Bacteria; phylum Bacteroidota; class Bacteroidia; order Chitinophagales; family Chitinophagaceae; genus JACMLD01. The sequence continues at coordinate 1,806 of REAR01000099.1, forward strand.
TTTACCAATTATAAAATGAATGGTGGTGTACCCGGCAGCTATGTACAGCCAATTATTAAAAATAGCGCAAAAGCCATATTTCCGGATATTGTTACCAATGGAGAAATTGCTTACAAAGAAGATAATGATGTTAACTCAATTATTGAAGACAAAGCAGGTAAGTTTTGGTTTGCTACCAGAGGCAATACCTGCACTTATGATGGCAAAACATTTACCACGCTTACTCATAATGGCATTCCTTTTAAAAATGTGCGCAAAATAATTGAAGACAGTAAAGGTAATATCTGGTTGGGTGGCAATGATGGTTTGTGGCGATATGATGGCAAAGCATTTACCAATTTTACACAAAATTTTGTGGGCTATATTTACGAAGATAAAAAAGGGAATATCTGGATTAGCACAGAAACAGCTAAAGGCCAGAGCTGGTCTCTTTTGCGCTATGAGGCAACCTCTTTGCTTAGTACACAGCCCACGGTTACAGCAATAAAAGCGAATGAGCGAATGATTTTTGGAATAGCAGAAGCTATAGATGGCAGTATTTGGTTTGGCACAATGGATGGCGTACATCGTTATGACGGAAAAAGTATTATTCATTTTAAAGCCGAAAAGAAGGACAAGTAATTTTGAGCAATAATTTTTACCTATTTAAAATACTTTAATAAAAAATTTACAGTTACTATTTAATTAGTAGTTGCAAAAAATAAGTCATTCCGGGTATTAATTAACAGGAAAAGATAAATAAAAGCATGCTTAAGAACCACTCTAGTTTACTACTTATATTAATAGCACTTGCGGCCTCCGCGTGCAAACCTAATAACCCTGCTAAGGAAAGCCCCAAAGATATTGTTTATAAAAAAAAGTTGGATGCATACACAGAAGTGCAATACGGAAATATGCCTCTAATTATTAGTGTGCCGCATGGCGGTACAGATAACCCAACCACCCTACCCGACAGAAATTGCCCTAATATTACCACTGTTACAGATAACGGCACTATTGAAATGGTTACAGCAATAGACAGCGTATGCAGGGCAGAATACAACGTGCAACCCTACCTTGTAATTAGTTATTTAAAAAGAACAAAGCTTGACTTGAACCGTGAGATTACTGAAGCCACCTGTGACAATAGTGCGGTATCAGGCATATATAATAATTACCATTACACCATAGACAGTTTTATAGCAAAACTATTGCTAAAGTATCCGCAGGTGTTGTTTATAGATTTACATGGCCATGGGCATACCAAACAGCGGATTGAATTGGGATACCTGGTTAGTGCCAGCCAATTGCGTAATCCTGCTGCTATTGCACCTTCTTCCACTTCTTATTACAATATGCTGCTGCAAAATCCTTTTTTAAACAGCACCCAGTTTTTAACAACTGCAAATGCATTTGGCACTTTGCTGGCAGAAAAAAATATTCCTACGGTACCTTCTGCACAAGACCCGGCACCGTTGACAGATGATCCATATTTTGATGGCGGCTACAATACTAAAAAATATACAGGTGCCGCTTACCCCAAAGTTTATGGTTGGCAGCTAGAAGCAAATTATACAGGAGTAAGAGACAATAAAACCAACAGAATAAAATTTGCAAAAGCCTTTTTACAAAGTGTGATGGAATTTTACAGCAGAAATACCAGTATGCAACCCGCAGGTTTTGGTAAATAGTCTTTTGGATGCACCAATAGTAAAAAATAGCAACCGATGTATACACTCTTTACAAATGCTACAAGTTATTGGGTATATGATCGTCTTTAACAAATACTATTATCATATTTTTTCATACTGAAATTGGTGCTCTTTTATAAATACCCTTAGCCGGGTATTGCCATCTGTTTTAAAATAATAAACCTTACAGTAAATAAATTGGCATGCGGTATATTTTATTAATTATTGCGTTAGCTCTGGCTGCTGCTGGCATTTATAGTGTTTTTGGTAACAGTGATAACCCGCCTGCTTACGATGCGTTGGTGGCAGTGCAGCCCAACCCTTTTTACAGTAGTGCAGATAGTGCGGCTATAACATGGCGCCGTGCTAAACTGTATTTAGAAACTTACCCGGCAGTGTTTGGTAAAGAAGGCATACAAATAACAGATTCTGTAATAGCTATTTCGTATTATAACGGCAATAAAAAAGGAAATAGTCTGCGCATTGAAAGAAAGCAGATTGGCAATAGTATACGTTACAACATTAGCTGGTGGTATAGCCGCAACCCGGAAACAACTGGTGCCAAAGAAATTGCTTTGTTTATCCAGCAAGGTATTGATAAGAATGACCAGCAGTTTAAAAACTGATAGTAAGGTGCTGTCAGTTTATTATATTTTAATCGCTCAATTTATTGCATTAGCTGAAGTGTGCGACGCAACGATGCTTAATAGCAGTACCAATGCTGGCAACAAAAAACCGTCGTACAATTTTTTGCACGACGGTTATATATAATTAAAAGTAAGCCTTAGTTATTAACCAAACAAGCCACCTTTCTTTAACTCACGAACGCCTTCGCCAATTTTGAAACCATTGTGATAGATTTCAATTTTATAATTACCACGCTGAAAATCGCTGTTTTGCTTCCATGCAAATTCAACATGCTTTTGTTTACCGGCTTCATAGTCTACCGCTACTTTTGCTGTAAATAATTTACTGCCCTCTTCACGGGTAGTAAAAGTGCCAGAGCCTAATGCTTCTACTGTTACCGGCTTTCCATCGGGGCCCGTAATACATACATAAATATCTGCGTTACCACTTTGTGCGATGCGGTTGGTAATATCAAAACCAATTACCAGTTTATCAACACGCTTGGCGGTAGTAGTTACTTTTTCTTTACCGCTGCGTTTTTCATTTACAGGTGAAACAGAAATATTGTTAGCGTTAAAAGTGCTGGCAATATCTACTTTCTTTTCTGCTTCTACTTTTTGTGTGGTAGTGTTACTAAGATCTTGTGTTAACTGGGTTGTTTTACCTTTTTCAGTAGTAAGATCTGTATTCAGCTGCTGGTTTTGTGCAGTTAATTCTTGTACTTGTTGTTCAAGAGCACCAATCTTATCGTTTAATTCTCCTATTAATTCTTTGGCACGTTTTAACTCTGCATCAGATGCATTTTTCTTATTTAAGATAGAACGAATCTCTGCTTTCTTTTTAGAAATTTCGCTATTAGCACCTGCTAATTGCTCTTCCAACTTGTTGTTGTTTCCGGTTACGGAATCTAAACGGGCTAAGGCTGCATCAAAATTGCTTTGCAATTCTGTTTTTGCATCAGTTACCTGTGCAATTTGCTGGTCTTTGGTTTGAATGGTTTGCTCGTTTTTATTGTTATTCCACAATAAATAACCCCAGGTACCTAATAAACCAAAAGCTAAAAGGCCAATGATAAGTCCTTTATAGTCTTTTTTAGGTGGTTGGTTCTGCGTTGTAGCAGATGGATAATTTGTTGTACTCATAGTTTGATAGTTTTTCAGTTTTTTAAAAAATATTTCGTCCAAAAACAGGGATAAAATACTACAAATGCCCTTTAGACTAAAACCATGCCAGATTTTTTAAACACTTGTTTTTGTATTCGATAGCTGGGCAGAAATTGGTTTGTTTACAGTAAGAAAGCTATTTACTAACAAACCGTTTTTTTAGTGTGGGTAACGGCAGCAATCATTCAATTCTCGCTTATATTGCAAACGCTATGAGTGCTGAAAAAATTATAAGCAGCTGGAAAAAAAAGGACTTTAAACCGGTTTACTGGCTGGAAGGAGATGAAGATTTTTATATTGATGAGGTAATGCAGTTTGCAGAGCATAAACTGCTGCCTGAATCTGAAGCCAGCTTTAATCTGAGTATTTTTTATGGTAAAGATGCTAACTGGACCGATGTAGTGAACGCTTGTATGCGCTACCCTATGTTTGCCGACAGACAAGTGGTATTACTGAAAGAAGCACAGCAGATGAAAGATTTAGACAAGCTGGAGCATTATATTGAAAAGCCGCTGTCATCTACCGTACTTGTTGTGGGCTATAAAGAAAAAAAACTGGATGGCCGCAGCGGGCTGGCCAAATTGCTGAAGAAAAATGCAGAAATTCTTACTACAAAAAAATTATATGAAAGCGAACTGCTTCCATGGACCAAGGGATTAGTAGAAGGAAAAGGATTTAATATTTCTTCTAAAGCGCTTGCCCTGTTGGTAGATCATATTGGTAACGATCTTTCGAGGATTAATAATGAAGTGGAGAAGCTGACCATTAATTTGGCTGGCCGTACCGCTATTAGCGAAGACGATATTGAAAAATATATTGGCGTAAGCAAAGAATACAATCCTTTTGAGTTGCAGGATGCTTTGGGTAAAAAAGACCTGGCCCGTTGTATTAAGATTATTCAGTATTTTGAAGCCAACCCCAAGGCTGCTGCTATACAAATGGTATTACCTTCGCTATACACATATTTCTCTAAAATTTCTTGCATATTTGGCATGAATGATAAGAGTGAAAATGCAGTAAAGCCGATGTTTTTTAACAACTTTTACGCAGCCAAAGGTGCTATTGAAACAAGCCGTATTTATGGCTACGAAGGGGTGGAAAAAGCCTTGTTATTACTACACGAATACAATCTGAAAAGTATTGGTATTAATGATAACAGCAGCAGCGATGCTTACTTAATGAAAGAAATGGTGGCTAAAATAATAATGAAATAAATTATTGCAGTAGTAGTTGCTTTGCCTGCAGCTTATCGGCAGCCAGTTGTTGTTTCAATGCATCCAGCCCGCTAAATTTCTGCTCGGTGCGCAGGTAGTGTTGCAAGGTAACTTTTAAAATGTCTCCGTAAATATCCCTATCAAAGTCAAACAAGTTCACTTCAATTACTCTTTTGGTGCCATCAACGGTGGGCCGCATGCCAATATTCATCATGCCATTTAATGTATTGCTAATGGCGCCACTAGCCTGTAGCAGTTGTGCTTTTACGGCATACACACCATTACCTGGTATCAGTTTATCTTCATCATCTACTAATAAATTTGCCGTGGGGTACCCAATAGTACGGCCCAATTTATTGCCTTCTACTACCCTGCCTTCAAAAAAATAAGCATACCCTAAATAGTTTGCAGCTTCCTTGCAATTACCCAGCAACAAGGCCTCTCTTATTTTAGTTGAGCTTATGGTGTTGTCTTCAATTTCGTGGGCCGGAATTTCTATTAAAGCAAATTGATGGCTGGCAGCAAACTGCTCTAATAATTGGTAATTACCTGTTCGTTTATTACCAAACTGATGATCGTACCCAATGATGATGGTGTGCGGATGAAAATGATCTATCAAAAAATGTTGCACATAACCTAAGGCCGATTGCGCTGCAAAGGCCGGGGTAAAAGGCACCACCACCAGATTGTCAATACCAGCGGCTTCCAGCAGCACTATTTTCTCAGATGGAGTATTTATTAGTTGTAGCGGTTGTGTACTAACAATTTTACGGGGATGCGGCTGAAAAGTTATTACAACCGTTTCTCCGCCAATCCTGGCCGCTTCTTTTTTAAGGCGTTCTATTATTTGTAAATGCCCCAGGTGCACGCCATCAAAAGTACCAATGGTAATAACGGCTTTATTAAAAGCAGGCAACTGGTCAATATGGTAAAATACTTTCATTTTTACGGCGCAAAAGTAATTGATAATTGCGTATGGATGGGTTAAGTTTGCAACTTAATATTGTTTATGAGTTTATATGCCCAACGGGGTGTTTCTGCCCAAAAAGAAGAAGTACACTTGGCCACCGAAAAATTGGATAAAGGCCTTTACCCCTACGCTTTTTGTAAGCTGTATAAAGATTACTTGGGGAATGATGAAAATTGGGTAAACGTTATGCATGCCGACGGTGCAGGCACCAAAAGCATTCTGGCCTACCTGTACTGGAAAGAAACCGGCGATATATCTGTATGGAAAGGCATTGCACAAGATGCCATTATTATGAATCTGGATGATTTACTGTGCGTAGGCATTTATGATAACCTGCTTTTTTCCTCCACAATCGACCGCAATAAAAAATTAATACCCGGTGAAGTTTTAGAACAAATCATCAATGGCTCGCAGGAATTGTTTGATGAACTGAAAAAATTTGGTATTAACATTCATTATCTGGGCGGAGAAACAGCCGATGTGGGTGATGTGGTTCGCTCTATTGCAGTTAACGGCACCATGGCTGCCCGTTGGCCCAAAAATAAAGTTGTAAGCAACGAAAAAATAACACACGGAGATGTGATTGTTGGTTTTGCCAGCTTTGGACAAACCCATTATGAGCAGGCATATAATAGCGGCATTGGCAGCAATGGTTTAACCAGTGCCCGGCACGATGTGTTACAAAAAACTTACGGCGCACAATACAAAGAATCATACGACAATTCTTTAGACGAATCAGTAGTTTACATTGGCCCGCATAAAATGACGGATGCTATTACAGTAGATAATAATACCATTGATATTGGTCATCTTATCCTCAGCCCCACCCGTACGTATGCCCCTTTAGCCAAACAATTGCTGCAAGAAAATTTTGAAGATATTCACGGTATGATTCATAGCAGCGGTGGTGGTCAAACAAAATGTATGAAATACCTGCACAATAATTTTAAAATCATAAAAGATAATTTGTTTCAACAACCGGTAATTTTTCAACTCATTCAACAGGCATCCGGAGCCGATAACCGTGAAATGTTTCAGGTATTTAATATGGGCCAGCGCTTAGAAATTTTTACCACAGAAAAGACAGCTGATAGTATGATTAAAGCGGCCGCGGCACTAGGCATACAGGCACAAATAATTGGCCATGTAGAAACAAGTACTAAAAAAGAATTGCAAATAAAGCATAACGGAGAAACAATTATTTATTAAGTTCCCAACTGCGGTTCTTTGTGCAGCATCGTTGCGTCGCAGTCCGTTCATCGGCAGTACAAATGGCAACTAATAAAAATCATTAGTTGCTCCGTTTTAAAAAAATATGACTTTACAAGAAAGAGATAAAGCTGTTATCTGGCATCCGTTTACACCTTTTAAAAACAGCCCGGTTCCCATACCTGTTATAAAAGGAGAAGACGCTTACTTAATAGATGAACAGGGTAACCGGTATCTGGATGCCATCAGCAGTTGGTGGGTAACCCTGCATGGACATGCACATCCATATATAGCCCAAAAAATTTATCAGCAGGCGTTAACCTTAGAGCAGGTAATTTTTGCCGGCTTTACACACCAGCCCGCCATTGAACTGGCAGAACGTTTATTAAAAATATTACCGGGTAATTTTTCTAAAGTCTTTTACAGCGATAATGGCTCTACTTCAACTGAAGTGGCCTTAAAAATGGCATTACAATACTGGTGGAACAAAGATGACAAAGCCACCCGTAAAAGAAAAATTATAGCTTTCAACAACTCCTACCACGGCGATACTTTTGGGGCAATGAGTGTAAGCGACCGCAGTGTGTTTACGTTGGCCTTTCATGAAAAACTGTTTGAAGTAATTTTTATTGATACCCCTACGATTAATAACCTGCAGCAACACCAACTGTTTATACAAGATAATAGCAATGAAATAGCTGCTTTTATTTATGAACCGCTGGTGCAAGGAGCCGGCGGCATGAAAATGTATGATGCCTGCTTGTTGAATCAATTATTAATAACCTGCAAGCAAAAGCATATTATTTGTATTGCAGATGAAGTAATGACGGGCTTTGGCAGAACCGGCAAACGTTTTGCCAGTGAGTATTGCAGCACTTTACCAGATATTATTTGTTTAAGCAAAGGCCTCACAGGCGGCACAATGGCCCTGGGGGTTACAGCAGTAGCTCCATTTATAGTGGCTGCATTTGATAGCGAGGATAAACTGAAAACTTTTTTTCATGGGCATTCTTTTACAGCCAACCCGCTGGCATGTACTGCTGCCAATGCCAGTTTAGATTTATTTGAAATACCAACCTGCCAAAAAGCAATAGATACCATTGTACAACAAAACAAAGAATGGGTAAGCCAACTGCTTACAAAAAATTTACCTGTTAAAGATGTTCGCCAGTTGGGCACCATTGTAGCTTTTGAAATAGACAAAGGCAAAACAGAATACTTAAATACAATTGCTGCACTTATTACAAAGAAGGGTTTAGAAAAAGGCATCTATATCCGTCCGCTGGGCAATACAGTTTATATTATGCCACCTTATTGCATTAGTAGTACTGCTTTACAGCACCTTCAGCAAATAATAATTGAGCTAATTGCAGAATGCTAACTACACTGCGATGCCCATAGCGCTTCTTTTGAAACGAGCGTGGCAAGGATGTTGCCCAAAGTGATACTGCTGGGTATATAAAATAGAAAAGGGCTGCAGTAGCAACCCTTTAATTAATTTTTTAACCAATAAATTTAAACACGTTCTAATTGCCTTGCTTTACTGGTGCTGCGTGTTTTAGTTGTTTCTGCTATTACTTCGTTTTTCTGAAAACGTGTAGCCATCCAAACATGGTCTAATGCAATTTGATGAATGCCTTCAAAACCGCTGCCTGTTAAGCACTCCCAACTGCATTCTCTGTTAAGGTTGGTTACAATTTTAGAGGTGGTTTTTGGGAAAGCCACCCAAAATTTAGCGCCGCTGTTTAATGAGGGGAGCACTTCGTTTACAATGGAAGACAATTGATTTTCATTTACTGCAAAAATTAAGGCAAAATCAATTTTTCTTGACTTTAATAATGGAGTAATGTTTTTGGCAAATGAAAGCTTTGCAAATTGCTTCTCAATAGAAGAAGGAAGACCCTGAATCAACATATTTTTTTCACCCTGTAAATCTAGCTTTTCAAACATAGTTTGATTCATATTTAAGGAATTTTATGTTTAAGGGTTTTCAAACGGGAGTCAAAGATACATTAAAATTACCTGAGTTCATAACTACCTAACATAAAAAAAGCCGCTGGTAACATATTCCAGCGGCTTTTGTTTGTGTAAATACTTGACTTAAATCACTTACCTGCCTGTAAGGGCTTGTAATATTTTAAGGCTTCGGGCATTAATTGCTTTAATTTTTCTATACGAGACTGTTCTGTGGGGTGTGTACTCATAAATTCCGGAGGTTTTTGTCCGCCACTCATTTTTTCCATACGCTCCCAAAGAGGTATTGCTTCTTGCGGATTGTAACCAGCCATCGCTGCGTAAATAAGGCCAAATTTATCGGCCTCCAACTCATGCTTTCTTGAAAAAGGTAATACACCACCTACTGTTGAGCCAACGCCATAAGCGGTCATAAAAAGATTTTGAGTTTCAGCAGGCTTGTCGGCTATAGCCACTGCTAAAGCCACACCACCTAACTGCTGTATCATGCCCTGGCTCATTCTCTCATTACCATGTTTTGCTAAGGCATGTGTAATTTCATGCCCCATTACAACGGCAAGTGCTGCTTCGTTTTGTGTTACCGGTAATAAACCGGTGTAAACAACTATTTTTCCACCCGGCATACACCAGGCATTTACGTTTTTATCGTCTACCAGATTATACTCCCATTTATAGCCAGTTAATTCATTTTGTAATCCCTTTTCTGTGTAATACTCAGTAATGGCCTTGGTGATGCGTTGGCCAACACGGCGCACCATTTCTGCGTCTTTATTTACATTGGTGCTTAACACCCTGTTTTGCGTTAAAAACTGCTGATACTGGGTTACAGCCATTTGCTGCAATTCTGATTCTGGCATTAGGGTTAATTGCTTACGTCCTGTAATAGCATTGCGTGTGCAGGAAACCAATGTTACTGCTGCCAGCGAAATAAAAAGTAATTTCTTCATAGTTGAAACTTGTAGTTCAAAGATAAAAATCAATTGTTATACCAATTACCAGATGCATAAAACAAAAGGCCGGTTGCAACCGGCCTTTTAACAATATTATTTTTCAGTTTCTCTAAACTGTTTTCGTTCTTTTCTGCGGTCTCTGTATTTTAGAATAGGTACTTTACTTTCATTGCCTTTTAGTAAACGGCTTATATTTTTTTGGTGTGTTAAAATAACCATCAGTGCCACCGCAACAGCAAAAACCCGATATATAGGATTATCTACATTAAAAATTACAAGAATAAAAACCGGAAAAGCTACACTTGCTAAAATTGAACTTAAGGATACAAAGCGGGTTAAGTACAACACCAGTAAAAATATTCCACTGCAGGAAAGGGCTGTCCAGGGTGATATGCCTAATATTAAACCAAACAAAGTAGCCACCCCTTTACCACCTCTAAAATCGGCCCAAACTGGAAATATATGGCCCAATACAGCAGCAAGGCCTAACCCTGTTTCCAGTGTGGTTAAAGCAACTTCATTATCTTGATAGTAGGGAAGTAATAAAGCAAGTTTAACGGCTAACAAGCCTTTCAGCATGTCGCCAATCATAACCAATGTACCCCATTTTTTTCCGAGTACACGAAATGTATTGGTAGCACCGGCATTGCCGCTACCATAGTCTCGAATGTCTATTTCGAAGAAATACCTGCTTATCCAAACTGAAGTGGGAATTGAGCCTAACAGGTATGCCAGTAAGATCAATAGAGCCTCTTTCATTCAAATATTGGTTGAAGTGGAGAACAAAAATAATTAAAAACCACTAGAAACTGAGCTTATGGTTGTTTATTTACCATTTTCATACAAATCCAATCCTGCCGTTCTTTAACAGTAAGTATTTGTAAACCAACTGCAATAGCTGCTTCTGTTACCATTTCCTCGTCTGCTTTTAGTAAACCGCTGAATAATACAACGCCGCCTGGTTTTAAATGTTGTTGTACCGAAGCCAGGTTAGCCAGTATGATATGGCGATTTATATTTGCTAATATAAGGCTATATTGGCTATTGGCCATCATTGCGGATGCTTTTTCCAGAATGACTGTATTGACATTATTTAGCAGGAAATTTTCTGCAGCATTCTCAATGCTCCAATCATCATTATCAATAGCTATTATGGATGCTGCTTTCATTTGAGCGGCTAATACTGCCAATACACCGGTACCTGTACCAAAATCAAAAACATCGGCTCCTTCTATATTTAATTCACTCATTGCATCAATCATTAACCAGGTGGTGGCATGATGCCCGGTTCCGAAACTCATTTTGGGGTTAATGATAATATCGTGCAACATAGCGGGGTCTGCTGCATGAAAACCAGCTCTTACTTGGCAGAAATTACCAATACAAACGGGGTTGAAATTTGATTCCCATTCGGCATTCCAATTTTTATTTTCAATTATTGATTTTGTATAGTTTATACTTTGCTGTTGTAATAAATTTGCAAGCTTAGATTCATCTAATAGTTCCATTGGTATAAAAGCATGCACATTCAACCTATCTTCCTCAAACCCTTCAAACCCTATTTCGCTGAGTAATGCAATGCTGATGTCTTTAGCAGTAGCATCTGGTGCGGTAAAACTTATTTTATAATAATTATCAGTCATGTTGATTAGTGTTATACAGATGAACGGATTGCGACGCAACGGCTGCTTAATAGTTATTCTTTCGCTGGTATCATAAAAAACAACCCCCGATTGTTTTCATAATCGGGGGTTGATATATTTCTTATTAAGCGCTTAGTCCTGACCTTCCGGGCCTCTTGGTGCACCCTCTGGTTTTGCAACTAATACTTTTCGGGATAATTTAAATTTACCTGTTTTAGCATCGGTGCCAGTAAGTTTCACTTTTACAACATCACCTTCCTTCAAAACACCTTCTAAGGTTTCAAGGCGCTTCCAGCTTACTTCACTAATGTGTAATAAACCCTGTTTACCAGGCAAGAACTCAACAAAGGCGCCATAAGGCATAATAGATTTTACCTTGGCTTCATACACATCGCCTACTGTAGGTACGGCAACAATGCCTTTTACCCAAGCAACCGCTCTTTCAACACTATCTTTATTGGTGCTGAAAATGCTTACTTCACCCATTTCATTTTTCTCTTCAATATTAATGGTAGTGCCAGTTTCACGTTGTATTTCCTGAATTACTTTACCACCGGGTCCTATTACAGCGCCGATAAATTCTTTATCAATAAACAGTTTCACCATGCGTGGAGCATGTGGTTTCACATCATCTCTGTGTGCTGGCATGGTTACATACATAGCATCGAGAATATGCAAGCGGCCTTTACGGGCTTGCTCTAATGCCTGCCGCATTACTTCCATGCTTAAACCATCTACTTTAATATCCATTTGAACACCGCAAATTCCTTCGCGGGTACCAGTTACTTTAAAGTCCATATCACCCAGGTGATCTTCATCGCCTAATATATCTGTTAATACAGCAAACTTCCCATCTTTAGTTATTAAACCCATAGCTACACCCGCAACGTGCTTGGGGAAAGGAATACCAGCATCCATCAATGCTAATGAACCGGCACAAACAGTAGCCATTGAAGAAGAACCGTTTGATTCCAAAATATCACTCACTACCCGAACGGTATATGCAAAATCGCCGGCTGGCATCATTTGCTTTAAAGAACGCATAGCCAGGTTACCATGGCCAACCTCTCTGCGGCCGGGGCCACGCATCATTTTTACCTCGCCAGTTGAGAAAGGAGGAAAATTATAATGCAAAATGAATTTAGTGTACTCAGATTTACCAGCACTCTCTATTAATAACTCATCTAAGGGTGTACCTAATGTTACAGTAGTTAAAGACTGTGTTTCTCCACGGGTAAACAATGCAGAACCATGCGGAGAAGGTAATGCATCTACTTCCATACTTAATGGGCGAACATCTTCTAATCCACGGCCATCTAAACGAGTTCTTTCATTTAAAATCATATCTCTTACCACATAATACTGAAGATCGCTATAATAGTTAGAGGCCATTTTCTTAATTACAGGCTCTAAATCGGCACCTTCAGCTACACCATAAGCTGTTTTCAAAAAAGCTTTTAACTCATCGTGTAAAACACTAAACTTTTCGCTACGCTCTGACTTGCTGAATTTACCACGTGCTATTTCTAATAATTTAGCGCTGGCAAACTCATTTACTTTAGTTCTTAACTCTTCAATCTGCTCAGGCTTTTTATATTCACGCTTTGTGGTAATCCCTTTTTTCTCTCTTAATTCTTGCTGTGCTTTTACCTGTATTTTAATTGCTTCATGTGCAAGTTCAATTGCTTTTACCAAATCTTCTTCACTACATTCTTTCGACTCGCCTTCCACCATCATAATATTCTTCTCTGTGGCCGCAATAATAAAATCCATATCGGCCAATGCTAACTGACTGCGTAAGGGGTTTATAATAAACTCACCATTAACACGGGCAATTCTTACTTCAGAAATAATTTCCTGTACCGGAACATCAGAAACCGCCAAGGCTGCAGAAGCTGCTAAACAAGCCAGCGCATCAGGCATCACTTCAGGGTCGCTGCTAATTAAAGAAACCAATACCTGCACATCGCATAAATAATCTTCTGGAAACAAAGGACGTAAAGCACGGTCAATTAAGCGGCTTACTAATACTTCATAGTCATTCAATCTTCCTTCCCTTTTAAAGAAAGAACCGGGTATTCTACCGGCAGAGGCAAACTTTTCCTGATAATCTACTGTTAACGGAAAAAAACTCTGCCCCTCTTTGGGGTCTTTTGCTGCTACCACAGTAGCCAAAATCATACAATTGCCTTGGCGCACAGTAACAGCACCATCAGCTTGGCGTGCCAGTTTACCAGATTCAATGGTAACTATACGGCCACCGCCTATATCAAAAGTTGAACTAATAGGTTGTGTAATCATAAGAAATCAATTATTAAAAATTCATAAATTAGAAAAGTAGTTTGTTGAACCAGACATTTTTTCACTGCTGAGCTTTTGTTGCGTCGCACACTTGTACGTAAAAATATGCAGCAACAAACAGAGACAGGTCATAAATGCAATTATTCCCAACATCAACAGAAGATGTTGGGAATAACCAATAATATAAAGTTCAACCTTAGTTGGCCGATTGAAACTCTTCTAAAAGTAGTTGTCCCGCTTCTGCAAGGCAGGGGGTTAGGACGCTCTTACTTTCTCAGACCCAGTTTCTCAATCAGCTGGCGATAACCCTGTAGGTTATGTTTGCTCAGGTAGGTTAATAAACGCTTTCTTTTACCAACCATCTGCATTAAACCACGGTGGGTAGAAAAATCTTTCTTGTTAGCTTGCAGATGTTTAGAAATTTGAGAAATACGCTCTGTTAAAAGGGCAATTTGTCCTTCAATAGAGCCAGTGTTAGCGGCATTGCCACCAAAATCAGCAAAAAATTTAGCTTTTTTTTCTTTAGTTAAATACGGCATCTCAATTTTTTTTTAAAGTCATCCAGATTTGTTATCCGATTAATTTGGCGGCAAAGGTAGGGGAATTATTTCGAAATTTAGATTGTAGATTGCAGATTTTTAAGTATAAAGCTAATTACACTCATGTCATTGCGTTTTGCCATTATAGGTTGTGGCGCCATTGCCCACCGGCATGCTGCTGCTATTATTAAAACCGGCAGCATTGTAGCCGTATGTGATGTCGATGCATCCAAAGCTTCAAAATTAGCAGCTGATTACCAATGCCCTTACTTTTTAAATATTGATCAGGTACTTGCCTTACCCAATGTTGATGTAATGGTTATTTGCACCCCCAATTACCTGCATGCCCTGCAAAGCATTGCGGCTTTAAAATCAGGCAAGCATGTACTGTGCGAGAAACCGATGTGCCTGACCCTTGCAGAGGCAGAAGCAATGATAGCAGCCGAAACTTTAGCTAAAAAAAAGCTGTTTGTAGTAAAGCAGAACCGCTTTAATGAACCAATAATCCTTTTAAAGCAATTAATTGATGGAAACAAGCTGGGGCAGCTCCTCTCCTTTCAGGTTAATTGCTTTTGGAACCGGCCAGCAGCCTATTACCAACAAAGTAACTGGAAGGGGCGTAAAAAATTAGATGGGGGCATTTTGTTTACACAATTCAGCCATTTTATAGATATTATCACCTGGCTGTTAGGACCAGCAGCGGCCGTTAAAGGTTTTGGTAGTAACCTAACATTGGCAAACGAAATTGAAGGAGAAGAAACAGGTGTAGTAAGTATGCAAATGAAAAATGGGGTATTGGGAAGTTTGCATTACACAGTAACGGCCCATAATAAAAACTATGAGGGTAGTATTACTATTGCAGGCGAAAAAGGGTTGGTTAAAATTGGCGGCCAATACCTGAATGAGCTGAGCTATTATGCTGTTGAAAATACAGAGGCACCCATTTTGGAAAAAAATACTGCAGCAAATGATTATGGCTTTTATAAAGGTTCTATGAGCAATCACCCTAAAGTATATGAGCAATTAGAAAAAGCTTTGCATGGCCAGCCACACCAATTGCCCGCAGCTACTGAAACAAAAGAGTGTATAGAACTTATTATACAGATAATGGATGCAATTAACAGCAACCATTAACCTGTGTTTCAGAAAGCAGTTACTATAATCCAACTCTATTTAATAATATTGTGGCGTTAATGCGTTGCAGTTGGATACCATTGCTGAATAATTTGATACAGTATAAGGGTGCGACGCAACTAAAGTTAATAGTACTGCTACTAATGGCTTCACCAAAAATAATTTTTACGGTTACCAACGAGCTGAGTTATGATCAACGCATGATACGGATTTGCCGTTCTTTGGCCAATGCGGGGTACCGTATTTTACTGGTTGGCCGAAAAGTGAAAGGAGCTGTTTCTTTAAAGGAGGAAGTGTTTGAACAAAAAAGATTGCCTGTTTTTTTTAATAAGGGTAAACTTTTTTACATAGAATATAATTTGCGTTTATTTTTCTTTTTGTTGTTTAATAAAGCAACCGTCATAGGTGCAATTGATTTGGACACGATACTACCAGTTTTATTTGCATCAAAATTAAAGAAGTGCAAAAGAGTATACGATGCCCATGAACTATTTTGCGAAATGAAAGAGGTGGTAAGTCGGCCGGCAATTTATTGGTTTTGGAAACGGGTGGAGCAATTTGCCGTTCCGAAATTTAAGGAGGGTTATACCGTAAACCAGCTTATTGCCAATGAGTTTACAAAAATGTATAACGTAAACTACAGTGTTATACGAAGCATTGCGGTTTTACGTGAAGCCAATACCAATGCAGCCACTGAAGAAAAATATATTTTGTACCAAGGTGCTGTTAATGAAGGGCGGTGTTTTGAGTTTTTAATACCGGCCATGCAGTGGGTTGATGTGCCCCTAATAATTTGTGGCGAAGGAAATTTTTTTAATGAAACAAAAGCATTGGTTGAAAAATATAAGCTTAGCAATAAGGTTATTTTCAAAGGCAAGTTGTTGCCAGAAGACTTAAGAAAGGTAACAGCAAATGCTTTTTTGGGTATAACCTTGTTTGACGAAAAGGGTTTGAGTAATTACTACTCTTTGGCAAATCGTTTTTTTGATTACCTGCATGCAGGGGTACCACAATTATGTTCTGACTACCCGGCCTACCGCGAAATAAACAATTTATACAATATTGGTGTTTTAACCAGTAATTATGAGGCGAAACATTTGGCTAGCATTATAAATAATTTATTGAGTGACGAAACCCTTTATCAAAAATTGAAAACGGGTTGTTATAAAGCTAGGCAGGTGTACAACTGGCAGCAGGAAGAAGAAAAACTATTATCATTTTACAAAAAAATAATACCACTTTAATTGCAACGTGTTTTACATATAATTGCGCACGATGTTCCGTATCCCTTAGATTATGGGGGTGTTTTTGATTTGTACTGCAAACTACCGGCATTGCAACAACAGGGCATTGATATTATTTATCATTGCTTTGATTACGGACGGGGCCGGCAACCCGAACTAAATAAGTATTGCCGGGAAGTGTATTATTATTGCAGGCAAGAGGGACATAAAGGTTTTTCTGCAAGGCAGCCCTACATTGTAAGTTCCAGAACCAACGAGGAGCTTTTTAAAAATCTTTTAAAAGACAACCACCCCATACTTGCTGAAGGTGTGCATTGCACTGCATTAATGCAGCAACCTTTACTGGCAAAACGAAAAATAATTTTACGCTTGCACAATGTGGAGTTTGAATACTACCGTCAATTATATAAACACAGCAAAAGGCCTTTTAAAAAAGCTTATTATTACCACGAAAGCAGGCTGCTGAAAAAGTATGAAGAACAACTAGCACATCAATTGCCTGTAATAGCTGTAGCGCAAAAAGACGTAGCCACTTATAAAAAAGCATTCAACGCACCGCATATTAATTATTTGCCAGTGTTTATTCCATGGCAAGAAGTGAAAGCGCCGGAAGGCATGGGTAATTTTTGCCTGTATCATGGCAACTTATCTATTGCCGAAAACGAGAAAGCTGCGATTTGGCTGACAGAAGAAGTTTTTAAAGATTTAAAAATTCCGTTTGTAATTGCTGGTAAAAACCCCAGTAGCCGCTTAGAGAAACTGGCACATAAACAATCACACACCTGTTTGGTGGCAAACCCTGCAGATGATGAAATGAGAGACCTTGTTGCCAAAGCACAGGTTAATATACTACCTTCTTTTAATGAAACGGGTATTAAGTTAAAACTTTTAAATGCTTTGTTTAATGGAAGGCATTGTGTAGTGAACAATGCGGCGGTAGAACAGAGTGGTTTAGCACCAGCTTGCCATATTGCAGAAACCGCCACGGCTTTACAACATACCATTACACAACTGTACCATTTACCATTTGGCAAGGAGGAAAAAAAAATTAGAGAGAAAATATTATTGCAGCAGTATAATAACGCCGCTAACGCAAGCAAACTTATTGAATGGATATGGTAGCATTGTCTTCTACCCTTCCTTTTTCGGTTTTTAAAAGACGGGCGGGATATTTGTTAATTACAATATAATCGTGCGTGGCCATAACAATTGTGGTTCCGTAGTCTTTGCATATCTGAAAGAGTAGCTGCATAATTTCATCAGAAGTTTCGGGGTCTAGGTTACCGGTGGGTTCATCGGCAAGAATTAATTTGGGTGAGTTTAATAGTGCCCGGGCTACATCTACCCGTTGCTGCTCGCCACCACTCATTTCAAAAGGCATTTTAAAACCTTTTGCTTTTAACCCAACTTTATCCAGCACATCATTTATTTTTTCTTCCATCAGTTTTTCATCTTTCCAGCCGGTGGCTTTTAAAACAAAGCGCAGGTTTTCTTTTACATTCCGATCAGTTAATAATTGAAAATCTTGAAAGACAACGCCCAGGTTACGGCGCAGAAAAGGTACTTTTTTCCAATCCATTTCTTTTAAGTCAAACCCTGCTACACGGCCTTCTCCACTTTTTAAAGGAAGATCTCCGTAGAGCGTTTTCAAAAGACTTGATTTGCCAGTGCCGGTTTTACCTACCAGGTACACAAACTCACCTTTATTGATATCAATATTTACTTCCTGCAACACCAGATTGTTGCTTTGGTATATGTTTACATTTTTTAGCTCAACTATCTTATCTGTCATTCGTTTCTTTTTAAAGCTTAACAAAAATAAGTGTTTCTGGTATAGTGGTTGCCAACTTTAATGTTCACATTTGTGAATTAAGTGTGTTACTGCAACTGCCGGCGATGTATTTTTATTATTAATTTTCGGAAGCATGGTTACAAAATCAATTGTAGTAAATGGAAAAGTACAGGGCGTTTTTTTTAGAAAAAGTTGCCGGGAGAAGGCTATTACTTTGGGCATTAATGGCTGGG
>REAR01000124.1 GCA_004295245.1 Sphingobacteriales bacterium
ATTCTCAATTATTAATTACCCATTAATCCATTAGTTTTGCGCCATGCATTATGTATCGGTAGAAGGATTAGCAAAGTCGTACGGTATTAAACCGCTGTTTCAAAATATTTCTTTTCATATAGAAGAAGGAGACAAAATTGCCCTAATTGCCCGCAATGGTTCTGGCAAATCAACCTTACTTAAAATATTAGCCGGCGTTGAAGTAGCCGAAGCAGGTAAAGCATGGGTTAATAAAGAAGTTACCGTTGCCTTATTTGATCAGGAGCCCAGCTTCATAGAACAGAAGTCTATTCTTGATAATATTTTTCATCACAGCCACCCTATAATAAATGCCATTAAAGCCTACGAAGCTGCCAGTGATGCCGATGATGCAACACTACTTACAGATGCTATAGTACGGATGGATGAATTGGGCGCCTGGGATTTTGATGCTAAGGTGAAACAGATTTTTGGCAAACTAAATATCCATCACCTCAACCAAATGGTAGCAACCCTAAGCGGTGGCCAGCGTAAACGGGTGGCATTGGCAAAAACACTGATTGATATTGGTTTTGAGCACAAGCATGTGTTATTAATAATGGATGAACCCACCAACCACCTGGATGTGGAAATGGTAGAATGGCTGGAACATTATTTAAATCAGGAAAATGTAACACTGCTACTGGTTACCCACGATCGGTATTTTTTAGACAGCGTATGCAATGAAATTTGGGAGTTGGATGGTAGTGAAATGTATGTGTATAAAGGGGATTATGAAAACTATATGGAAAAGAAAGCGGCCCGTATAGAAAGCGAAATGTCCAGCATTGAAAAAGCCCGTAACACCTATCGCAAAGAATTAGAATGGATGCGTAAGCAACCAAAAGCAAGAACCACCAAAAGTAAAAGCAGGCAGGATAATTTTTACAATATAGAAGCTAAAGCCAAACAGAAAATAGAAGATGCCCGTGTTGAACTACAATTAAAAATGAGCCGTCTTGGTGGAAAAATTGCAGAGTTAAAAAAACTGCATAAAAGTTATGGAGATAAAACTATTTTGAGCGGCTTTGATTATACTTTTAAAAAAGGCGATCGTATTGGTGTGGTAGGCAAAAATGGAGTGGGTAAATCTACTTTTCTAAATATACTATTGGGTATAGAACAAGCCGACAGTGGTAAAATAAACATTGGAGAAACCATAGTATTTGGCAATTTCTCACAGCAAGGCTTACAAATAAAAGACGATTTGCGTGTTATTGAATTTGTAAAAGGCATTGCAGAAAATTTTCCTTTAGCAAAAGGCGGCTCTTTAAGCGCTGCACAATTTTTAGAACTATTTTTGTTTTCTCCAGACCAGCAATACAGCTATATTTCAAACCTAAGCGGTGGAGAGAAAAAAAGGCTACAACTACTGGCTATACTTTTTAAAAATCCCAACTTTCTTATATTAGATGAGCCAACCAACGATTTAGACCTGCCTACCTTAAGCGTACTTGAAAATTTTCTCAGCGATTTTCAAGGTTGTTTAATAATTGTAAGTCACGACCGCTATTTTATGGATCGCCTAGTAGATCATTTATTTGTTTTTGAAGGCGATGGTGTTATTATAGATTACCCCGGCAATTATTCCCAATTCCGTATCTGGCAAAAAGAAAAAGAAAACAATTTGCCACCAGTGCAACTGTCTGCAAAAAAAGAAAACAATACTACCCCCGTTGTTACAAACAAACCACGAATGAGTTATAAAGAAAAACGTGAGTTTGAAGAATTGGAAACAAGTATTGCAACGCTTTCAAAAGAAAAAGAAGCTATCACACAGCAACTATCCAGCAACAGTGTGTCATTTGACGAATTGCAAAAACTAAGTGCCCGTATTGGAGAGGTTAGTAATTTGTTAGACGAAAAAGAAATGCGTTGGCTGGAGCTAAGTGAAAAAGAAGTTTAAATAGTTGTTTTCTAAAAGCACTTTTTCATAGTAGCATCCTTGTTGGTTGCAAAGCCCGTGTAGGTTTGTGCAATGCTATCGGGTAACACTTTAACAAACTAACATAATTCGACAACTTATGCTACTGGCACTTGTTATATTTGCGCAACCATTACCTCAAAATAAACAAAAATGAAAAAAGCATTCTTAGTAGTCATTATTTTATTTACCCTGTTTCATTCAAATGCTCAGCAAAAACCAGAAATACGGTTTAATGCATTCAGCAGTTATGTTTTCAGCGATGCAGTAGATTCTTATTTTGACGCTCAGCGTTATTATCGTGGCCGCATTAACGGTGGTTTTATGTGGGGGGCAAACACAGAAGTGATGCTTCATGATGATTATGGTATCCATCTGACTTATTTAAGGATGGATACAAAAGCTCCAATCACTTATCTAAACAATTTTATCAATCCAAAATTTAAAGAGTTTGATTTAGGCATTAATTATATTATGCTTGGTGGTAACCGCTATATGGAAGCTGCAGATAATATTGAATTGTACGGAGGTGTTGCTGGTGGATTAGCCATTTTCAGTATAAAAAATCCGGAACCGGGTGGTGAGTCAGCACTTACTAAATTTGCCTGGAATGCAGAATTGGGTACCAATATTTGGTTGGCACCAAGTGTTGCTATTAAATTTAATGCAAGGCTG
The DNA here is from genome assembly GCA_004295245.1 of Sphingobacteriales bacterium. Classification (GTDB taxonomy): domain Bacteria; phylum Bacteroidota; class Bacteroidia; order Chitinophagales; family Chitinophagaceae; genus JACMLD01. The sequence goes on from REAR01000124.1 coordinate 2,618, forward strand.
TTGTCACCCGTGCAAGCCTTTGGTGGCGGCGCCTATTTCGGAACCGGTGGTAGCGGTGTGGGGTTAAATACTTATTCAAGTGTATTTCAGTTTGGTTTGGGTGGTGGGTTGGTGTTTAAACTAACTCCAACAGCTAAACCTCAAAAAAAATAAAAAACTTACAGCGATGACGGATGTACTATCTGTCATCGCTGTAATAAATTCACTGGCAACACAAACTCAAACCAATTACTTCCGCGATTGCCAAAAATATCATTATCCAACAGGCGGCTGTAACGTACGCCAAAGCTTAAAGGCAATTCATTCCACCATTTAGTATCAAAAAAAACTTCAGCGCCTGCACTTCTTAAATCAAAAGTCAGCAATTGACTGTTTCTATTAAATTCTTTAATACGTGAGAAATCGTAATATGCATTAGCCCGTATGCGCTGAAAATATACAAGATTAGCAAATCCCCAATCCGGGTAAAACAACGGAAAGTGATAGTTAGCACCAATCTTATACATTCTGTACAAATTTTCTGAAGTGTAGCCTCTTGAAAAAGGGAAGCTGTTACTAAAACGCATCTGGTTATTATTATCTCTTGCAGCAAAAGCTGCATTAATCACTAAACTATGCGTAATGCCCAACCCCGGAAAATACCAATAGCTATTTGCCTGCACCTGCTTAGCATCGTACCTGCTTAATGCATTTCTGTAAGTAACGCTAAGTGTTTGCGCAAAGCGGGGGTGTATTTGCATGCGGGCTTGCTGCACCTGGTTTGAAAAAATAATGAAACTAGAGTTGTACGTATAACTTCTGTTACCAATACTATCTTTGTAAAAACCACGGTATTGGGGATTGGTATAGTACAGATTAGAACCAATAGTAAGCCTTGTAAAATTCCGGCCCTTACTAAAATTAAGCGGCAACTGTAATCCACCATAAACATTCCATTCGTTAAAATAAACACGATTGCCACGGTATAAAGCACGGCGGTCAAAAGTATAATCAGTTCCCACTTTTATATAAGGGTAAAAGCCCCCAAACAAACTATTAAAACCCAATTGCTTTGATTGTTCATTTCTGTTATAGGTAAAAAATAATTCGCTGGCAGTAGTATTAAGCACATTATTTCCAACCAAAGAAAAAGTATATTCCGGGTCGCTGATAAGTGGCTGCAAACTATGGAAATTAAATAAACCGGTAGTTTTAGCATACGTTTTAACTGCGGTATCAGTAATTGTTATACTTTTTAATGCACTCGCTCCTTTTACAGTAGTAAAGTCAACAACAGTAATAGCATCGTGGTTTTGCCATTTATCATTTGATAAGGGTAATGCATTTATTGTTGAAATTTTTGCCTTTTGAAATCTGTATCCAGTAGCAGTAAAACTATTAAACAGTATACTATCTTCTGCAACCATAGGTTGATAAGCGCCAATACCATTGGTACTTGTAGGCAGTAAGCTTACAAGGCCTGAGCTTGTATCTAATACAAATATCTCATCACGTTGTCCATTCGTTGCAGAAAAATAAACAGACGCTCCTTGTACCGAAGGAAACGCAATCACACGATTTGAGGCAGGCAGTAACCCTTTCTCCGCCCCGGTATTAATATCGGTTTGCTGTAAGCTCATTTTACCATCAGCATAACGCACCGCAGCTATCACTTTATTTTTACCTGCAAATTTTGGATAGGTATAAAATACATTATGGTTATTTGTAAATTTCCTAAGAACGGCACCGGTTACTGCGTCAATTAAATGTAAGCTTGCTGCACCGCCGGGTTTAATAGCAACAGCTATAATAGTTTTACCATCTTCACTAATATCCGGAGAAAAATATTTAGTGTGATGCGTAATGGTTTGTTGTACCCCGGTTGCAGTATGCAGCACTTGTATTTCACTATAGTCACTGTAACCCCAGCGAACATCGGGTTTATAAGAACTATACACAATAATCCCATTACGATAA
>REAR01000125.1 GCA_004295245.1 Sphingobacteriales bacterium
AATAAGAAATATCCGGCGCCCAAATATGATTTTTAAAACCCGGCACTGCGGCCACCGCCCAGGGTAATGTATCAAAAACGGGTTTTTCTTTTTTCCACTCTTTCATATTGGTTGATGACCATACACTGATGCCACGACCGGTGCAAAAAATATAATACACACTGTCTTGCTTAATTATTACAGGGTCGTGTACAGAAATGGCGGGTTGCTGTGTATGAGCAATTAATGCTGCAAAGCAGCAAACAATAAGCGATATGAAGTTTTTTGTATGCACTGTTTGGTCCCGCAGATTTCGCAGATGACGCAGATAAAAACTCATCTGTATTATCTCAGGGAGTTGTTTTATAAATTATTTTTTGCCACAGATTTCACAGATGACACAGATAAAAATACTCATCTGCGTAATCTGCGCCATCTGCGGGCCAATTACATTTTTATTTTTATTACAGTAAACGAATACGGCTGTAGCTGCAGGTTTAGTTTTTTATTTTTTACTGCAATGTCTGTTTCCACCGGTGCCACTTCAAAAGGTTTATCAAAACTGTTTACTTTGTTTAACTGGTTGCTTAGTGCAATTTGTTTTGCAAGTGTTGGTGTTTTTTTAATGCCTTCCACAGCAACACTTCTTGTTATTTCAGTTGCAGAAGCGTTTACAAATTTTAATATCAGTTCACCAGTAGTTTTATCAATAGCGGCGCTGGCATACAAACTGTCTTTACCGGCAATGATGGCCCCGTTGCTCAATATAGATACTACATGTGTGCCTTTGTTAACCGCAAATAGTTTTTGTACATGGTAGTTAGGTGTGCCATAACTCATCAGGTTATTTACCCAAATTAAATCCGGCGTCCATTGCCAGCCATCAATATGTGCAAACAAAGGTGCATAGCTTGCCATGTGCACCACTCCTGCATTACGCTCCATACCGGTCATAAAAGCCGCTTCGGCCAACGCTGTTTGCCAGTTGTTTTTATTATCAACACTTACGGTTTTATCGCTTTGTGCTGCATACTCGCCGCCAAAAATTTTGGGGCCATTGCGGTCGTAATTATCATAGCGGCTGGCATTTTGTAAAAACCACTCAGGCCTGCGGTAATAATGTTCATCAATAATATCGGCATTCATTTTACGCAGCTCGCCATTTAAATAATCAAAACGTTCGCCATTAGGGTCGGTACCGCTGCTGCTTATAATTTTAAAATCGGGGTATTTTGCTTTAATGGCTTTTACAAATAACTGTAAGCGCTCCATGTATTGCGGCCCCCAGTTTTCGTTGCCCACACCCATCATTTTTAAATTAAATGGTTTGGGGTGCCCTAAATTGGTACGCACTTTACCCCATTGTGTAGCGGCATCTCCATTGGCAAATTCAATTAAATCCAGTGCGTCCTGCACATAAGGGTCAAGCTGATTTAACGGTACTACTTCTGCGCTGTTAAACTGGCAGGCCATACCGCAGTTTAAAATGGGCAAGGGCGCTGCGCCAATATCTTCTGCCAGCTGAAAGTATTCGTAAAAACCTAAACCAAATGTTTGAAAATAATCGGGTGTTAAACGGTGAGCAAACTCGGTGTTCCAGCGGTTAATAATTAACTGCCTTTCTTCAATAGCGCCAATGGTTTTTTTCCATTGGTAACGGCCTGTTAATTCAAAACCTTCTACAATACAACCGCCGGGAAAACGGATGAACCCGGGTTTCATATCTGCCAGCAATTGAATCATGTCTGCCCTCATACCTCCGGGCCTTCCTTTCCATGTGTCTGTTGGAAAAAGCGAAATCATATCAAAGTCTGTTTCGCCATCACCTTCCATCCAAATATTAAATTTTGCTTTTAGCTCTGTTGTGGTGGCAGTAAAACTTGCTGTTACTTTTTTCCATTCGCCGCCGGTTGCATTAACGGTTAGTGTTGTTTTACCAATTACTTCATCTTTACTGTTTGCCAGTTCTATCAGTAATTTTATGCTGCCGCTTTTTCTTCTTACCAGCGCAGAAAAATCATAACGCAAATCTTTTTTAATACCCATACCTCTAAAACCTTCGTTGCTTAAACCAATAGTACGCTCTGCGGCATTGTGCAGTGTGGTTCGTAAAAAACGGGGGTTGTTAGTGCTTTCTTCATGGCGGTTAATTACTAAAAAGTCGCCTTCGGTTTTTGGTTTGCCCAAAATTTTCCAGCCCATCATGGCTTTGGTAAATTCAAAGCTGCGGTTTTTTACCAGCTCTGCATAAATACCACCATCGGCACCTAAATTAATATCTTCAAAAAATACGCCCCACATGGTTGGCTGTATGTCGCTTTTAATTTGACCAGCGTTTACAACAATTTGATTTTGCTGTGCATTAATTTTTATTCCGCTTAAAAAAAACAAACAAATTATTACTGCTGATTTAATTCTTGCTGCGTTCATGTTACTATTGTTTTAGTCAAATTAATTTTTTTTGCCCCAAATAGCGGTACCCTGATTATTTAATCCTGAAAATATAATGGTGTTCTTTTTATTTTCCCAGTCACGCCCTTTTTGTATAAATACTTTATCGGTAAACCCGTTGGCCCATTTCATTTCAAGCCAAGGCGCATTATACGTCCAGGTGTTGGCGGCATTACCATTTAGTGTGCCGTTGGCCGCAATGGTAAGTGTAATTGAATTTTGAAAATCAGGTTGCGATTGTTCTGTACCATAACCGGGTACAATGTTATAGCCTAAAATTATCTGCTCCCAATTACCCACTATATCTGCCTGAGAAATTAAAGAATCTTTTTCCCACGCATATCTTTCTGGTGAAGCAACCGGCCAGCCATCGGCCGTCCAGAATAATTTACGCACCTGCATGTTCATATAATAACTGTCGCTGCCCGGCCTGCCCTGGTGAGCAATAAAATAATTGCCGCTGCCATCGCTAAAAGTGCTTGAGTGTGCCACGCCCTGCCAACCACTGTGGCCATTAAATTTATAGGGTGCAATTATCATGGGCCCGTGGTCAACATTGGTGTTGGCGTTTGCGCCGTTGTAATCGTAAAACGGCCCATTAGGATTATCGCCACGCATTACACGTACATTATATTTTGTTTGCAGCCAGTCGTAAGCAATAAACAAAAAGTATTTGTTGAGTGTACTGTTGTAAATAATATCTGCCCCTTCAATATTACCATTGTATTTGCCTGCTGTAAAACCGCGGTTGGCAATACGGGTACCTTTTTCGCCATTGTTTAATGCAAGGCCGGTTGCAGGGTCTAATTGTAAAGCATAAATACCATCCCATGCGCTGCCATACATCATCCAGTGCTGGCCATTGTTTGCAATTATTACGCTTGGGTCAATAGCATTGGTTTGAATACTTGCATCGTTTTTACTTGTAACCACAATTCCTTTTTCCACCCACGGCCCTTCGGGGTTGGTGGCGGTAGCCATACCAATTACGCTTAGCCGCGGCAGCGAACAGGTGAGTGAATAATATAAACGATACTCTGTACCCACTTTTACCACACAGGGTGCCCATAAAGAATTAAACGGTGTGCCGCCAAAACCAGTAATAAAGTTTGAGCCAAGCGGCGGTAAGGTATTAAACACCCAGCCAACAAAAGTCCACTCCACCAAATCTTTCGATTTGCGAATTTGTAAACCAGAACGCACTGTTATGCCATAACCAACATCGGTACTGTAGCTGTAATAATATTCTCCAATTTTTATTATAGCAGGGTCGTGTACATTGTGTGGGCCCCACTGCGTTGCATTGGCAAATGGTGCTAAGGCGGGGTAGGTATCGTTTATGGTATTAATATCGAAAGCAGGTGCTGGCGGTACTACCACCACACCTCCACCGCCGCTTGTATCAGGTTTATCTTTACACGACGCCAGCAACAATAATGTTGCAATACCTGTAACTACAAAATGTTTTAACTGTGTTTTCATAAAAGTTTATTTAAGCTCCAGCACTACTACACTAAACGGTGGCAATTTTAACTGTAGTTTATTTGCAGTTAATACAGCGCCGTTAAATGTTGCCGGTGTTATTATTGCCGGGTTGCTGAATGAATTATAATCTTGTAAATTTTTTGAGGTTAAAATACGCCCTGTAACACTGCTGCTTTTTAAACTACCAAGGTTAACAGTAACCTCCTGTGTTTTTGCTGCATCAATATTTACTAAAGAAATATGCGTAACACCATTTTTATCTTTTGATGCTGACGCAGAAACTGCTTTTAATTTTTCGCTGCCCACCACATAATCGTTGCTCTGTAATTGCAGCGGCAGCATTACCGCATCCTGGTGTACGTTGTACATTTCCATTACATGGTAAGTGGGTGTGAGAATCATTTTTTCTTTATTGGTAAGAATAACGGCTTGCAAAACATTTACCGCCTGTGCTAAATTAGCCATACGCACCCTGTCGGCATGGTTATGAAAAATATTAAGTGTTACACCGGCAATCATTGCATCTCTCATGGTATTTTGCTGGTATAAAAAACCGGGGTTGGTACCGGGTTCCACTTCGTACCATCCGCCCCACTCATCTACCACTAATGCTACTTTTTTTTGT
>REAR01000100.1 GCA_004295245.1 Sphingobacteriales bacterium
GGTAAGGAAATATATGGTAATCAACAAAAAAGAAATCACCATACAATTAGCTACAGAAGGACATATGATACATTCTGAAATTTCTTTTAACACCCGTGTCCCTTCAGATTGTTTTATTGATACAATTGAGCCTACTGTGTTAATTTCTATGAGTTATGATAATTTACAAAAAGTATATGCTGCTTTTCCTGAGTTTGAAAAATTAGGCCGCCTTGTAATTACAGATATGTTTATCAGAAAGGATATACGTGACATGACACAATTGAAAAATTCAACCCGTGAACGGTTTATTACTTACATGAAAAAGCATCCAGATATGCTGCAAAGGGTACCTCAAAAATACCTGGCTTCTTATTTAAATATTAAGCCTGAGACCTTCAGCAGACTAAAGCATCTTTTAAAAAATAGATAATATTAAGGATTAGTAATTGATAACTAAAACCGGAATTTTAAGATGGTGCCTTACTGCATTTACAGTTTCTCCATATATAAAGTCTTTTAACCCTGTATGCCCATGTGCCCCTATTACCAATAAATCTACCTCAGTCTCTTTTACAATTCGCACTATTTCATCGACGCGATTTCTAAAACCCAATTTTGCAACTGCTGTAATACCACGCTCAGATAATTGGGATACATACTGATTGAGTTGATCCAAATCTTCTCTTGTTTCAGAGTCGTCGCTATCGCTACCATGAAAATTTGCTGTTGGGCTTTCAACAATATGCAGTAATACATATTTGCTAGTGTCTTGCCCTTGCTTCAGTGCATACGCAATTAATTTATCATCATTTGACGAAAAATCAAGTGCAACTGCAATTTTCTTAAATTCTGGGGTGGTGAGATTTCTTATAGATTGCGTAGTCGAGTGCATCTGAATGGCCCTTTTTATTGAAGACCTTGCAATTAATGGATGGATAATTATATATAACAGTAAGCTTGCAAAAAAAAGCGATATAAATATAAACAGTGTTTGAGGTAACCAGTTTTTACTTTCAAAAACCCACCAAAATCGCTGTAAAAGCCATTTAATATTCAATGATATTATAATAATTGCAATTACCCAACCGATAGCTTTAGTAACATTTTTTATAGCAAATAGTCCCATTGTTTTCTTATCACTCACAAAGTGAATGAGCGGAATTACTGCAAATGCCAGTTGCATGCTCAAAATAACCTGGCTCAGAACAAGAAGTGATGTAACGTCTTTTTCGCCATTAATAAGTATTACAAAAAAAGCTGGTATTATAGCAATCATTCTTGTAATTAACCTTCGCATTACCGGGTTTATGCGAAGCTTTAAATACCCTTCCATTATTATTTGACCAGCCAAAGTTCCTGTAATAGTACTACTTTGCCCTGCAGCAATTAACGCAATTGCAAATAATATTGGAGCTAATCCACCCAGAAAGCCAGGTAGTAATTGGTGCGCTTCTTTAATCTCCGTAACAGGTACACCTGAATCTTTAAATACAGTTGCAGCAATTACCAGTATTGCTGCATTTACCAAGAAAGCTATATTAAGTGCGATAGTGCTGTCTATTCTGTTAAAACGTATGGCTTGCTTAATTCCTTCTACAGAATGATTAATTTTTCTTGTTTGAACAAGTGCTGAGTGTAAGTATAGATTGTGTGGCATTACCGTAGCTCCAATAATCCCTATTGCAATGTATAGTGCTTCAGTATTAGGGAGTGAAGGAATCAGCCCTTTTACAACTTGAATAATTGGAGGTTTGGCTAAAATTATTTCAATTAAAAAAGAAAAGGCAACTATGGCTACTAGACTAATGATGAAAGCTTCCATTTTTCTGATGCCTGCCTTTTGCAAGTACAATAGTAAAAAAGTGTCGAATACAGTTAATAAAACACCGGCAATAAGTGGTAGCCCAGTTAGTAATTGCAGACCAATTGCCATACCTAAAACTTCAGCTAAATCACAGGCGGCAATTGCAACTTCTGCAAACAGCCATAAGATAAAATTAACGGGTTTGGGATAGGTCTCTCTATTTGCTTGTGCCAAATCTCTTCTACGCACAATACCAAGGCGTGCTGAAAACCCTTGCAAAAGCAGAGCCATCAGATTACTCATCAATAGCACCCAAACAAGAGAATATCCAAACTTACTTCCCCCCTCAAGGTCTGTGGCCCAATTTCCAGGATCCATATAACCAACGCTTATTAGATAAGCCGGTCCTAAAAACGATAATATTTTTTTCCACCCTTTTTGAGGTTGGGTAGTATCTACGCTTTCGTGTACCTCACTAAGAGATGCATCCATGTCTGCCTGCTTAATCATTTTGAACAAATATGTTTTTAGCTAATTGATCGCTGATGGTTATAGGTGACTGATTGGCTATTTTTATTTCAAGTGACAAATCAAAATCAAACTTGTTTTTTATTTCAAGTTTACTGCCTATCAGGATTTTTTTATGTTTTAAAAGTTCAAGCATTTCTACACTTTGGTTGCCAATACTTCTAACAATTGTGGGTTTATTTATTTTATAATCTGAAAGGGCAACTTGTTTAAAAGGCTCTATTTTTCCATTGCTGTCTGGTATAGGGTCGCCATGCGGGTCAACTCTTGGGTTGCCTAAAAAATCATCCAGCCGGTCAATCAATTTTTTGCTGCCAATATGTTCCAGCTCTTCAGCAATTTCATGTACTTCTTCCCAGCCAAAAGCTAGTTTTTCCACCAAAAAATATTCCCACAAACGATGCTTGCGGATAATTTGAAGGGCCACTTTTTTTCCTTCTGCCGTTAACTTTACACCATAATATTTTTCATACAGTAAAAGCTTCTGTTCTTTCAGCTTTTTAAGCATATCTGTAACCGACGCTGGCTTTGTTTGCAATGCTTCTGCTAATGCATTGGTGGTAACATTTTTGTTTTCTTGTTGCAGGTGGAAAATTGCTTTCAAATAATTTTCTTTACTGGTGCTGTATTTAATTTGCATACTAATTATACCTAAAATAAAATTTAGACAAATCTAAAAAATTAAAATTGAGAGAAAAAATTATTTTCTGTGTTTGAATTGATTACTTTAGTTGCCTGCTAATGTTTTTGTATGAAACCATTGTTGTTATTAGGAGGAGTACTTGCTCTTTTTTTGCTGGGTGCCTGTAAAAGCAAAAAAAAGATACTTACCGGCGATGAGCCAGTAGTGATAGAAGAGTTTATTGATTTTTTTGATGAGGTTAAATTACCCCTTCAATTGTCGGATACCTCTTTAATAAAACCAGCCACAGACTCTTTGTTAATTAACCAGAAAATATTTAGCCAGTTTGTAGCTGATACGGTATTAACCCGGCATTTTGGCAAAGCAGCTAAACCTAAAATTTATCCTGCTGGTAAAGCAACCGTTAAAGATGCCGAAACCTACTTGCTTATAAAAGCATTTACACCTGCCAAGAAAATTGCTTTTGTTTTAGCTTTTGATAAAACAAAAAAATTTGTAGCCAGCCTGCCGTTGATTATAGCAGATAAAGATGTTGTTACCACACAACTGGCCGCCATTGACAGCCGCTTTACTATTACTACTAACCTGCAACGTAAAACGCCTGATGCGCAGCTATTATACAGAAAGAATGCTTATGTTTTTAACAGCGAGGGTGTTTTTACATTAATACTTACAGAATCTAACGACGTAGCGGCTATTCGGAATGTACTGATTAACCCACTTGATACCCTGGCCAGAAAAAATAAATGGAGTGGAGATTATATGCAGGATAAAAACAACCTTGTTAGTTTAAGAGATGGTAAAACCAGTGCTGAATACCTGGTTTTTGTACATTTTGAGAAAGATAAAGGTGCTTGCAAAGGAGAATTAAAAGGCAAAGCAAAAATGAATGGCACTAATAAAGCTGTTTTTGCAGAGCAGAGTGACCCTTGTTTATTAGAGTTTAATTTTACTCCCGGGAGTGTTACATTAAAAGAAGCAGGCGCTTGTGGATCGCACAGAGATATTAAATGTTTTTTTGAAGGCAGTTTTGCCAGAAAGAAAGCCCCGAAACCTGCCCGAAAAAAATAATTACCTACACTGCTTATTCCATAGTGGTATGTGGTACAAGTGAGTGACACAACGATGCCAAATTGAAATACTACTGTTGGTAACAATAAAAAAACAATTAACTTCATTTTAAAATAGTATGAATATGGTATTAGAACTTTTACGTGATTATTGGTATGTGCTGATTGTACTACTGATAGTTTTTGCTGGTTTAAAAACGGTTAATCAGGGAACCATTGCAGTTGTAACTGTTTTTGGACGGTATCAGCGGGTGCTGCGCCCGGGCTTGCGCTTGTTAATTCCGTTTATTGAACAAATTAATAAACGCATCAGCATTCAAAACAGAAGCGTGGAGATGGAGTTTCAGGCAGTAACAGCCGACCAGGCAAACGTTTATTTTAAAAGCATGCTTTTATATGCCGTGCAAAACGACCAGGAAGAAACAATTAAAAAAGTAGCCTTTAAATTTTTTAGCGAAAGAGATTTGATGCAAGCGCTTACCCGTACAATTGAGGGCACTATTCGTTCTTTTGTGGCTACTAAACGACAGGCTGAAATATTGGGCCTTCGTAAAGAAATTATTGAATACGTTAAAGAACAGATTGATCAATTACTGGAAGAGTGGGGCTATCACCTGATGGATTTACAGATTAACGATATTACGTTTGATCAGGCCATTATTGATTCTATGAGCCGTGTAGTGGCCAGTAACAACTTAAAAGCAGCGGCAGAAAATGAAGGGCAGGCTTTACTAATTACCAAAACAAAATCGGCCGAAGCAGAAGGAAATGCTATAAAAATTGCAGCAGAAGCAGAACGTCAGGCAGCTCAATTACGCGGACAGGGTGTGGCATTGTTCAGAGCAGAAGTGGCCCGTGGTATGAGCCAGGCTGCAGAGCAAATGAAGCAGGCCAATTTGGATACCAATGTAATTTTATTCAGCATGTGGACAGAAGCTATTAAGAATTTTGCTGAAGTGGGTAAAGGCAATATCATCTTTTTAGATGGCAGCAGCGAGGGTATGCAAAAAACAATGGGCCAGATAATGGGCATGCTGCAAATGAAAGATAATAACAAGTAAACAGCTTGTTTTAGTTTATAAATTGTTAATTGCCGCTGTTAGTACTGCAATACCAGAAATAATCACACTATTTCCACCGTTGCAACTTACAGCGGCATTAATATTGTATATGCCACTACATTTGCTAATAAACTCTAACCATCAATGAAATTTTTTTTCCTGCAAATTGCTACAGATACGGCTAAACAGGTTGCTAATAACCTTGCCAATGCAGCCGCTACAAAAATGAATTTAATAGATATGCTGGCTTCTGGTGGTGTTTTAATGATACCGCTGGCATTGTTGTTAACGCTGGCCGTATTCTTTTTCTTTGAACGCTGGATAGCCATTAACAAAGCCAGCAAAATTGATGAAAATTTTATGAACATCATTCGAGATCATGTAGTAAGCGGCAATGTGGCCGCAGCAAGATCTCTTTCTAAAAACACCAGTAACCCGGTAGCCCGAATGATTGACAAAGGCCTTCAACGCATTGGTAAGCCAATAGATGCTATTGAAAAAAGCATGGAAAGTGTAGGCAAACTGGAAGTATATAAGTTGGAACGTAATTTATCGGTAATGTCGTTAGTATATGGCATTGCACCCATGTTGGGTTTTCTGGGTACCATTTTTGGGATGCTGCAATTGTTTTATCAGATTAATGCCAGCGGAGAGTTTACACCTGCTGCTATTGCCGGCGGTATTTATACCAAAATGGTAACCTCCGCATCGGGCCTTATTATTGGTTTGCTGGCCTACATTGGTTATAATTTTTTAAATGCGCAAATCAATAAAACAGTTAATAAAATGGAAGCAGCCAGTGCAGAGTTTATTGATATACTGCAAGAGCCCACACGCTGATGAGTTATGTAACCAGCAATGGTGCCACCATCAGCATTGTTGCGTCGCACACTTCAACTGCAAAACCCTGTTGAACTTTTTTTTTGACCATTTAACAAACAACAATGAACTTAAACCGCCGATTAAAATCACATCCAGAGCTGCACGCCGGAGCGTTGAACGATATCCTGTTCATTTTGCTGTTCTTTTTCTTAATTGTATCCACATTGGCTAACCCTAATGTAATAAAGCTGGCCACACCTAAAGCCAAGAGCGATACAAAAGCAAAACAAACCGTAATTGTAAACATAAAACCAACCGGTGAATATATCATAAATGGTAAAACCCTAACACCAGATGCCATAAAAGCTTTCATACAACCATATGTACAGAAAGACTCCACACAAGCCACTATTGCAATTAATGCAGATAAAACAGTACCCATAGACCATGTAGTGGCTATAATGCGCATTGCCCGAGAATTAGGGGCCCGCACCACACTGCTGGTAGACAATAAGTAATTGCATATTCAGTTATATAGAACAGGCAGGTTTACAGTATTTGTAAATCTGCCTGTTTCAGTTTAATTTTCGCCCACTTTAAAATTGGTATATGCAAGCTAAATGGAATCGTAGAAAGCTGTTAAAAAGAGGCCTCTTGCTGGGTACAGGAGGGGCTATTGCTTTTGGCGGCTTTAAATGGTACGATTGGCATAAAACTCCAGACTTTACTTTTCTGGAAAATAATAAAGAACTATTAAATGCATTGTCAGAAACAATAATACCGGCTACAGATACACCGGGTGCAAAAGAAGCCAATATTGCTGAGTATATAATTATAATGATTAAAGACTGCACCACTAAAGTGAGTCAGAATCGTTTTATAGATGGCGTAAAAGCTATTAATAAAAAAGCTATCAGTAAATATGATAAGCCGTATGCCCGTTGCACAGTGCAACAGCAAACTATATTATTACAACAATATGCCAGCAGCAAACCATTTACCGGCAAATTAGGAAAGCTGGAAGAAAAGTATCTTGATAAGTCTTTCTTCTATACGTTAAAAGAGCTAACGGTAAAAGGATATTGTACTTCAAAAACAGGTGCTACAAAAGGATTGGCGTATCAGCCAGTACCGGGGCAATACATCGGTTGCCAGCCAGTAACCCCCTCACAAAAAGCCTGGGCTACAAAATAAAAATACATGGGAGATCCAAAACAAGTTAATATAAATAATAAAGGGGTGGCACAAAACACCTACGATGCTATTGTGGTGGGCACAGGTATTAGTGGTGGCTGGGCCGCCAAAGAATTGTGCCAGAAAGGACTTAAAACTTTAGTACTTGAAAGAGGTCGCATGGTAGAGCATGTAAAAGATTATACCACGGCTAATATGAGCCCATGGGAGTTTCCGCATCACGGACAAAACCCATTAAAAGAGTTAGCCGCCAATCCAATATCTACTATTTTTCACGATGAGGGTGCAAAACCATTTGTAACTAGTGATGAAGAGTATCCTTACTTGCAAGACAAGCCCGGTTCATTTGCATGGGCACGTGGCTTTCAGGTAGGGGGCCGCTCTTTAATATGGGGTCGGCAGGTATATCGTTTCAGCGATTTGGATTTTGAAGCCAATGCAAAAGATGGTTATGGCGTTGACTGGCCCATACGCTACAAGGATATAGAACCTTGGTACAGTTATATAGAAAATTTTATTGGAGTAAGTGGTCAGGCAGAAGGGTTGCCTCAGCTACCTGATGGTAATTTTTTACCCCCTTTTGAAATGAATTGCATGGAGCAGCAATTAAAGGATACGGTAAAAGCCAATTATAAAGACCGAGTAGTAACCATGGGCCGTGTTACAAATATTACAAAAGGCTGGGATGGCAGAGGCCCTTGCCAGGCAAGAAACTTATGCAGCAGAGGTTGCCCCTTTGGCGGCTATTTTAGCAGTAATGCTTCGACACTGCCGGCCGCAGCAGCAACTGGTAATATGACGCTTTTGCCTGACTCAATAGTATATGAAGTTATATACGATGAGGTATTGCAAAAGGCTACTGGTGTAAAAGTTATGAACGCTATTACCAAAGAAGTAACACAATACTTTGCAAAAATTATATTCCTCAACGCATCCTCATTGGCAACAGCCGGTATTTTATTACGTTCTACCTCACGCCGCTTTCCTAACGGATTGGGTAATGATAGTGGGCAGTTAGGGCATAATATCATGGATCATTTTTTAATGAGTGGTGCCCGATGCGAAACCGATGAATTTGCCGACAAATACTACAGTGGCAGAAGACCCGCAGGTATTTATATTCCACGGTTTAGAAACCTTAGTAACCAAACTGCCCGTAAAGATTATGTGCGTGGCTGGGGTTACCAGGGTGCTGCAGAAAGAACGCATTGGGAAGACCGTTGGAAAACGATTGAGGGGTTTGGCCCAGACTTTAAAAAGCAATTAACACAACCCGGCAATTGGACGATGTGGTTGGGGGGGTGGGGCGAAACACTGCCTTATTTTGATAATCAGGTAAGTTTAGATAAAGAGCAAAAAGATAAATGGGGCTTACCGTTATTGCGTATTAATTTCTCGCACCGGCAGAATGAAGATATTATGCGTAAAGACATTGAAGCCAGTGCTGCTGAAATGATGGAAAAAGCAGGCTTCAAAAATGTACAAACCTTTGATTACAGATTGCCCGGTGGCCATGGCCATGAAATGGGCACAGCACGTATGGGGCGAGACCCTAAAACCTCTGTTGTAAATAGCAATAATCAACTGCACAGTGTAAAGAATGTGTTTATTACAGATGGCAGCTTTATGACCTCAGCGGGCACAGCAAACCCATCTTTAACTTACATGGCTTTTACAGCACGTGCCTGCGATTTTGCAGTTACTGAATTGAAGAAGGGAAATATTTAATATAGTTGGCATGCTTTTACCATTCTTGCTTTGCCCTGCATATCTCTTTTAATAGTAACTTCTTTAAAGCCAGTAGCGGTAAATAAATCCGCAACTTCATTGGCATATACTTCATGTGTTTCTACGTACACTGCCCCATGGCTATTTAAATGTTCATTGCAAAAGTTAGCAATGTTCCGGTAAAACAATAATGCATCTTCATTATAAACAAACAGTGCAAGGTGTGGCTCGTGTGCCAGCACATTTTGCTGCATCTTATTTTTATCTGCTAACGGAATGTAAGGCGGGTTACTTACAATAATATCAAAGCCGGGTAATAAATTCCAATTGCCGGCAGCTAAAAAATCAATTTGCTTAAATGTAAGTTCAGCATCCAGAAACGTTGCATTTTTACGGGCCACATTCAATGCTTCTTCACTAATGTCTATTGCCGTAATTGTAGCTGCGTTCCATAATTTTTTTAAACAGATGGAGATGCACCCACTGCCTGTACCAATATCTAAAACAGTTGCCGGTTTATTGAAATGCTCTTTATAAATCCATTCTACCAACTCTGCAGTTTCGGGGCGGGGTATTAAAACAGATTCATTTACATAAAAAGGCCATTTATAAAACCAGGCTTCCTGCAATACATATTGCACGGGGCGGCTTTGTAATAAAGCATCTGTATATTCCTGCAGCAATGCCGCTTGCTGAATGTTGAGCGGTACTTTTTTATTAAAAACACGATCGGGCTTTTGCCAGCCAGTAATTTTTTCTAATACCATTGCGGCAATAGTTTCAGCCTCACTATGCGCATACACCTCATACAAGGCCGCTGTAAGTTGTAAACGTGCTTCATGAATGGTCATGCAACAAACATACACCATAGGTTTTTTTAATAGTAATATTTTTTTGTAACCAGCATCGGTTCTTTGGGCAACATCGTTGCGTCGCACATTTCAACAGTTGATAGTTTATATTTCTGATTTAAAATTTCAAGTATCAAATCAGAAATACTAAAGTTGAAGTGTGCGACGCAACGATGCTGCATGAAGCGTTGCAGCTGGTATCATAATTTTCATAGCATCAAAAGCAAAGAGTGTACATTTGTTGGCATTTTACATGAATTGCCCGCACGAAATATACATGCAGCGTTGCCTGCAATTAGCCACAAAAGCAGCCGGTAATGTGGCGCCTAACCCTATGGTAGGTGCTGTACTGGTTGCGGCTGGCAGAATAATAGGTGAGGGGTACCATGCGTATTATGGCGGCCCGCACGCAGAAGTAAATTGTATTAACAGCGTAAAGCCAGAAGATGTTTTACTACTAAAAGCGGCTACATTGTATGTGTCTTTAGAGCCTTGCGCTCATTTTGGTAAAACACCCCCTTGCGCAGATTTAATAATTAAACATGAAATACCAAAAGTGGTAATTGGTTGTGCAGACCCTTTTGAAGCGGTGAATGGAAAAGGAATTGATAGATTAAAGGCAGCTGGTATTAATGTTATTGTAAATGTTTTAGAAGATGCATGCCGAGCATTGAACCGGCGTTTTTTTTGTTTTCACGAGCAGCAGCGGCCTTATGTTATTTTAAAATGGGCGCAAACAACTACCGGTTTTATTGGCAGCACCGGTCAACGTATTTTTATTAGTAATAACATTACCAACCGCCTGGTGCATAAATGGAGAACAGAAGAAGCCGCTATATTAATAGGAAAGAATACATTGCTGAACGATGACCCATTATTAACTGCAA
Source organism: Sphingobacteriales bacterium (assembly GCA_004295245.1). Taxonomy (GTDB): domain Bacteria; phylum Bacteroidota; class Bacteroidia; order Chitinophagales; family Chitinophagaceae; genus JACMLD01. The sequence continues at coordinate 10,571 of REAR01000100.1, forward strand.
GATTATGGGCAGGCGTAAACCCGGTAAGAGTGATTGTTGATAAAGAGTTGCATTTGGGTACCCATTTTAGTTTATTTAAACAGCCCGGTAAAATAGTTGTGCTAAATAGCATAAAAGATGAAGCGGTAGAAAATATTTGTTATAAAAAAATTAATAACGAGGTGGCATTGCCACAGGCTATATTGCAGGCATTGTATGAGCAGAAATTGCAAAGTGTATTAGTAGAAGGTGGGGCTGTTACCCACCAATCATTTATACAAGCAGGTTTGTGGGATGAAGCCCGTGTAATTACAAGTGATGTGGTGATGGATGCCGGAACTCAGGCGCCTTTTTTATACCATGCTCAAAAAGAAACTGAATTTGAAATAGATGATAACTTATTAACCTTTTATAAGAGAGATTTACATTGATTTATTTAATTGCCAGCATAGTTTTAACGGCTTATCTCACACTTTCATTTAAGGTGGTGGAGCGTTTGCAAATTAATAACCTGCAGGCCATCGTGTTTAATTATTTAACCTGTGTAGTAACGGGTTCATTGGTTAATGGCAGCTTTCCGGTTAATAACAATAACCTGCAGCAACCATGGTTTAAATGGGCGTTGTTAATGGGTTTTTCTTTTATTGTGTTATTTAATATAATTGCTTTTTCTGCGCAAAAAATTGGTGTTGCCATTACTTCTGTTGCTAATAAGCTATCACTGGTAATTCCCTTTTTGTTTTCTTTATACCTATACAGTGAGCCTTATACCTTGCTTAAAATAGCAGGTGTGTTGGTTGCCGTTATTGCTGTGATTTTTACTTGCTGGCCAAAAGCAAATCAGCCGTCTCAAACAAAGCCTAACTATTCTATTTTATTAGGCATTCCGGCAATTTTGTTTATAGGCAGCGGTTTGCTGGATACCATGGTGAAATATGTAGAGCAAAATTTTCTGAATGATACAAACTATGACGATTATCTGGTAACAGCTTTTGCAACAGCAGGAACTATTGGCAGTACAGTATTACTTGTTTTTTTTGCAACTGGCCGGCAGCGTTTTTCTTTAAAGGCCGTATTTGCAGGTATTGCAATTGGGGTGCCCAATTATTTTTCCATTTGGTGCCTTATGAAGGTGTTGAAGCAATATGCAGGTAACAGCTCCGCCATTTTCCCTATTATAAATATGGGTATTGTATTATTTAGCGCCTTAATGGCAATGTTGTTATTTAAAGAACATCTTTCTAAAATAAATTGGGTAGGCGTAATTTTATCACTGGCTGCTATAGCCCTAATTGCATTTGGATGATATGAGCGAAAAAGATTTTTATAACACAATAGATAAAGAAGCTGTAGCAGAGTATAAAGACAAAGGCAGTAAGTTTATAGCCTATGCATTTGCAATAACAGGTGTTGATGATTTTAAAACCCGTTTAATCACAATTAAAGAATTACATCCTAAAGCATCGCACCATTGTTTTGCTTACCGGTTAGGGGTTGATGGAACTACGTTCAGGGTGAGTGATGCGGGAGAACCATCTGGTACTGCAGGCCGGCCAATTTTAGGGCAAATAGATAGTAAAGAGCTTACTAATACGCTCATTATTGTGGTCAGATATTTTGGAGGCACTTTATTGGGCGTACCCGGTTTGATTAATGCTTATAAGAACGCTGCAGCACTGGCGTTGCAGGTCTCATCCAGCGTTCAAAAATTTAAAGAAGAAATATACCGGTTAGAGTTTAGTTACCCCTGTATGAATGATGTCATGCGACTGATAAAACAACAAGGCATCGCTATAATCCGCCAGGATATTCAATTGTTTTGTGTAGTTGAAATTAGTGTTCAAAAAAACCGCGAAGAATGGTTTTTGCAACAGGCAAAAAACTTATACGATATTAGTTGTAAAAAAATATAAGTACAAGTACCTACACTTAATTCCTGTTTTCTGTTAGGTGTCTGCATTCTTATTTTTAAAAGAAAAAATATCAGTGTTTTTTCTTTTTTTGTTTAAACCTGAATAAGGGTTTAAAATCCTATACCCAAACTCGTACCCTATGAAAGCTGTAATAGCAACAAAGCTTTTTGTATTTATCTTTTTTTTTACTTCTCAGTCTCAATCAATGCTGGTGGCCCCAGAGGTAATAAACACCAGTGGCGGCACTTACCATGCAAGCAATTATATTTTTGAATGGAGCATTGGTGAATTGCCAATGGTGCAAACTTTTTCTGAAGATGGGCTGATGGTGTCTTGTGGGTTTTTGCAAACAAGTTTAAAAAAGTCTCCTTCAAATCCACCGAATGTAGAAAGTATTGAGTTGAATGTTTACCCCAACCCGGTAATGGATATTGTAAATCTGCAATTCAAGGGCTTGTCGGGGGGCGTACAAATTATGTTGGTTGATGCTGCCGGTAAAGTATTGCAAAAACAAACCATAAGTAATGCAGGTAACCACCATGTTGATATGAGCAGGTATTCAAATGGTAATTACTTTCTTATAATAAACGGCATGCAAAAAAATGCACAGCCTTACTTTAAAACACACAAACTGGTAAAGTTATAAACTTACATAAACTGGCTACTTACCACTAACGCTTTGTTGCCCGGTGTGTATACATAAAATCCTTCACCAGATTTTGCACCCAGTTTGCCTGCTGTAACCATATTTACCAATAAAGGGCATGCTGCATATTTGGGGTTTCCAAAACCAGTGTGCAGCACGTTTAATATTGAAAGACAAACATCCAAGCCAATAAAATCTGCCAGTTGCAAAGGTCCCATGGGGTGGGCCATTCCTAATTTCATTACCGTGTCTATGCCTTCAACAGTAGCTACGCCTTCATATAAGCTGCAGATGGCTTCATTAATCATGGGCATTAAAATACGGTTTGCAATAAAGCCCGGATAATCGTTTACCACACAGGGTATTTTGCCTAATTGTTTACTTAAGGTTACAATAGTATCTGTAACAGTTTTGGTTGTAGCGTAACCATTAATAATTTCTACCAGTTTCATTACCGGCACAGGGTTCATAAAATGCATACCAATAACCTGAGTGGGTCTTTTAGTAGCGGCCGCAATTTTTGTAATTGAAATAGAAGAGGTATTGGTTGCTAATATTGCTGTTGTGGGTGCTGCTGCATCCAGTTGCTCAAAAATTTTCAATTTTAAAGCAGTGTTTTCAGTAGCTGCTTCAACTACCAGTTGGGCCGTGGCCACACCGGCTTCTATAGTAGTTGCCGTGGTAATATTATTAAGTGTTGCTAATTTTATAGTTTCATCAATAGTGCCTTTTTGTAACTGACGGTCCAGGTTTTTAGTAATTGTACCAATAGCTTTTTCTAATTGTGCTGCAGATACATCTACAAGCGTTACTTTAAAACCACTTTGTGCAAACACATGTGCTATACCATTCCCCATAGTGCCTGCACCTATTACACTTACAAATTGCATATACTTTGCGTTTAAATTGGGCGCAATATAAGGTATAGTTTAAAATACTTACGGTTGGAAGTTTTTTATTTAGGCAACCAGCATTTGTTTTTCATAGCTACAGTTGTTGCGTCGCACACTTCAGCTTTGGTTAAGGTATGGGCGTAGGGTGTAAAGCCTATATCTTACAACTTTTGCTTATGCCATTACTTCTGTTGAAGTGTGCGACGCAAGGATGCTGAATAGAGGACTTATGCTGGCCCCAAAACTACAATTTCCAATCAATAGGATCAATACCATTCTTTACCAGGTATTCGTTGGTTTTAGAAAAATGCTGGCACCCAAAAAAACCATTGTATGCAGAAAGCGGAGAAGGATGGGCTGCTTTTAAAACAAGGTGACGGGTTTCGTCAATAAGAGACTGTTTTTCCTGTGCAAATTTGCCCCATAATAAAAACACCACATTGTTGCGGGTATCTGAAATTTTTTTGATTACTGTATCTGTAAAACTAGACCAACCAATTTTAGCATGGCTCATAGGCTCTGCGGCCCTAACTGTTAGCGAAGCGTTTAATAAAAAAACACCCTGTTGGGCCCAATGCGTTAAGTTGCCATGGTTGGGGTGTGGTAACCCAATATCTGTTTGCAGTTCTTTAAACATATTCATAAGAGAAGGCGGGGGTGTTACCCCTTCTGGCACTGAAAAACAGAGGCCTTGTGCCTGGCCGGGTCCATGGTAGGGGTCTTGGCCCAATAATACAACCTTTACTTTTTCAACCGGCGTGCTATTGAAGGCATTAAATATAAGGCTGCCCGGAGGGTAAATTGTTTTATTAGCCATCCGCTCTGTTCTAAGAAAGGTTACTATTTGCAAGAAATATGGCTTGGCAAACTCCTGCTTTAATAGTTCTTTCCAGGAAGCGTCAATTTTTACATCCATGGTCAGCTTTTTTGTAAAAATAAAAAAAGCGAAGCTAACCGCTTCGCTTTAGTGATCCGGATTGGATTCAAACCAATGACCCACAGCTTAGAAGGCTGTTGCTCTATTCAACTGAGCTACCGGACCGAAAGGGGCAAATTTAAAGAAATTAGCCACTCCTTCCAAACCGTTTTCTGCTGCAATACAAATACTAGATGTTGTAAATGGATTATTAGTGCACCTCAATGCTAATATAACCAGTATAAACTTTTAAAAATGGGTAATTACGTACCCAAGTGATTTGATTTTGGAGCTGTATTCATTATCTATAAAAAAAAAAGTTCATTTTTTTACACAAAAAATTAAGATAGCCTTTGTGTATTTTATACACTAATTATTTATTTGCTTTAATGAAAAAATAAAACAGTGTTACAATAAAGGTCTGTTTATGCACAACCTTTGTAATGCTTACCCAGTAAGGGTTACAAAGGTTGTGTTTTTTCAATAAATCAAATTTACTTTATAACAAGCTGGCAGTGTTTTTTTCTGTTTGCAGCAGGCCATTATTCTTTTGATTTGATATATGTCAAAAAAGTTCAGATATCTATATAACAATTTGAAAATAATTCTACTGAAACGTCTGTTAGTTTAAGTGTTAAGTTTTTTTTAATAAAAATTATTAAATAATTTACACTGTAATTATTCACTTAAAAAACCAAAAAGCTGCTGTATGAAAAAAAATCGGTTGCGATTCCTCAGGTATGAGGGTCGCCTACTATCCTTGACGTTTCTTGCGCTTTTCATCTCTCTCGCTGCGCTTGCTCAGAAAAAAGTTTCCGGTACAGTTAAAGATGCAACAGGTGGACCTGTTGTAAATGCTACTGTGCAGGCAAAAGGTACCAAAGTTGGTACCCAAACTGATGCAGCTGGTGCATTCAGCATTACACTTCCACAGGGAAGCAATGTGCTGGTAATTTCTTTTGTAGGCTTAGAAACAAAAGAAGTAAATGTTTCTAGTGTAGAAAGTGTTAGTGTTACACTTTCTGAACAAACAACCAAATTGAATGAAGTGGTTGTTACTGGTTATTCGGCTCAACGTCGTAAAGATATCGTAGGTGCGGTGTCTATTGTTGATGTGGCTGATCTAAAATCTACCCCTGCTGCCAACTTAGGTGCGCAATTACAAGGTAGGGCTGCTGGTGTAACTGTTAGTGGTAACGGTGCTCCTGGTTCTCCTGCTGTAGTTCGTATTCGTGGTTTTCAGTCTGGTGGTAACAACGAACCTCTTTATGTTATTGATGGAGTTCCTACTTCTGATCCATCAAACATAAATCCTCAGGACGTTGCTTCAATGCAAGTTTTAAAAGACGGTACTGCATCTGCTATCTATGGTACACGTGCTGCGAATGGTGTGGTAATTATTACTACCAAGCAAGGCCGTGCTGGAAGAGCAGAAGTTACTTATGAAGGTTATCTTGGTACACAAAAAGTTACCAAAAGCATGACACCTGATATGCTAGATAACCAAGAGTACATTCAGTATTTAAACAAAAGTGGCGCCGGCAGTCATCCTGTTTTTGGTGCTCCTGGTAGTTTTAGAGTGCCCGATTTTATTATTGTTAGTAATGCACTTAAAGGTGGTGTAGCTGCTGGTGACCCAAGAGCTAATCCAGATCTTTATTCTTTAAGTCCGTTGTATCAAATTTTAAAAACCAGCCCTCAGGGAACTGATTGGTTTGATGAAATTTTACAAAACGGTGCTATGCAAAGTCACCAGGTAACTGCTTCTGGCGGTACTGATAAAGGAACCTACACTTTAGGTTTAAACTACTTTGATCAAAAAGGTACAATCGTTAAAACTAATTTCAAACGTTACTTAGTACGTTTTAATACTTCATTCAAACCTACTTCATGGTTGCGCATTGGCGAAAACGCTCAATTAAGCTATCAAACAAGATTAGGTGGAGAACAAAGAGGTGAAGGCGGTGCTTGGTCTTGGGCTTACCGTATGGTGCCTTATATTCCTGTATTTGATATTAAAGGCGGTTTTGGTGGTAATGGTGTGGGCCAGTCTGGTAATGGTTCTAACCCAATTGCCAACTTAGAACGCGACCAAGATGACCAAAATCTGACTACCCGCTTATTTGGTAATGTATTTGCAGAAATACAACCTGTTAAATGGGCCACTTTAAAAACATCGTTTGGTGCTGATATCTTTAACAATTTTGCAAAAGATATATCTCGTAAAACATATGAAAGAGCCGAAAACCAAGGTACTACTCAGTTAAATGAGTTTACTAGTATTGGTATAGATTGGACATGGACCAACACGCTTACTTTACAGAAGAATTTTGCTGACCATGATTTCAAATTATTGATGGGTACTGAAGCTATTAAAAGATACTTCAGACAGACATTTGCCTTTGGTCAGAACTTTGACTTAGATAATGCCGACTTTATTTCATTAAGCAATGCAGGTACTGCAGCTGGTGACAGAAACGTTGGAACTAACGCAGAAAACACTGTTACCATTTTCTCTCAGTTTGCTAAACTAGATTATGCATACAAAAGCAAATACTTGTTAAATGCAACTATAAGAAGAGATGAGGCATCCGTATTTGGTCCTGCTAACCGTGTTGGTTATTTTCCTTCAGTTGGTTTTGGCTGGAGATTATCTGAAGAAAATTTCATGAAATCGTACAGCTGGTTAACCGATCTTAAATTAAGAGGTGGTTATGGCCAAGTGGGTAGCATTTCAAACAATGGTGCATTTAACCCATACTCAACTTTCAGAACTGGCCCCGGCTTTGGTAACTACGACTTAAATGGTACCAATTCATCTGCATTCTTAGGATACAGACAAGGTACTTTAGGTAATGATTCTACTAAATGGGAAACAACTGTATCTAAGAACTTAGGTTTTGATATGACCGTTCTGAATGGTAAATGGACATTTGATTTCAACGTTTTCCAGAATGATACTAAAGACTTATTAATTCCTAGAAATAGAATTAATACAGAGCCACTTGTTAATCAGCCAAACGAAAACATCGGTACTATGCGTAATACCGGTTTTGAGTTCTCGGTTACAAACAGAGGTACTATCACTAAGGATTTAACATATGATGTTCAGGTTAACTTCTCTAAATACAAAAACGAAGTTGTTAAGTTAAATGCTGCTGGTAACCCATTCAATTATGGCTTAGATAGATTTTCAAATGCAGTACGCATAGATAAAGGTCTTCCAATCTCTACTTATTGGGGTTATCAGATTGTAGGCTTCTACAATACTCAAGATGATGTTGATAAAGGCGCTAAATTAGCTGGTTCACCTGCTAAAATTGGTACCTGGAAATATTTGGATAGAAACGGAGATGGAAATATCAATGCTTCAGATGCTGGTGTTATTGGTAACCCACATCCTAAATTCCAAATGGGCTTCAATGCCAACTTAGAGTTCAAACAATTTGATTTCAGTGCCTTCTTCTTTTGGAACTATGGTAATGATATCTATAACTACACTAAGTGGTATACAGATATGAGAGGTTTCGTGGGTGGTGTTAGCGATCGTGTACTGTATGATTCATGGACTCCTTCAAATCAAAATGCGCAACTGCCTTTATTACAAGCAGGATTTGTTGTACCTGGTAACTTTGTTACTGGTGAATCAAATTCTTATTATATTGAAAGCGGTTCTTATTTTAGAGCTAAGAATCTTCAGTTAGGATATACTTTACCTAAGAGCATAATGGGTAAATTAAAGCTGCAAAAAGCAAGGTTCTATGTACAGGCACAAAACCTGTTCACTATTACCAAATACACTGGTGCCGATCCGGACTTAACTGTTCAACGTGCACAGCGTAACGCAGGTTCAGCTGGTGACTACATCATTGGTGTTGACCAAAGTGGTTTCCCTAACCCTAAGCAGTTTTTATTTGGATTTAATGTAACATTTTGATTTTCTACAAAAACTCAGATATGAAAAAGAAACATATAATTTATCTATCAGTAGCAGCTTCCCTTACTTTAGGTGCTGTTGCGTGTAAGAAATTTTTAAATCCATCCCTTAAAGGCGTATATGACTTAAGTCAGCTTACCAATAAGAAAGGAATAAATGGATTATTAGTGAACGCTTATGCCACTTTAGACGGACCAGAAGGAACTATTTCTACTGGTGCCAGTAACTGGGAGTGGGGTAGCATGGCAGGGGCCGATGCCTATAAAGGAACAGAGTTTGCTGACCGTGTGGATGATAACCCGGTTATGCGTTTTGAATTAACACCGGCTAACCCGCTTATTAATGATAAGTGGAATGCTACCTACGATGGTATTGGCCAAGCCAATAACGTACTTAGAGTGTTAAAGTCTGTAACAGACATGACTGATGCTGAGAAGAAACAAGCAGAAGGCGAAGCTCGTTTTATCAGAGCACATCATCATTTTGAAGCCAAAAAAATGTGGAATAACGTTCCTTATATTGATGAAAACGTAACAGATCATAAAGGAGGAACAAATACTGCTGATATTTGGCCAAAAATTGAAGCTGATTTACTATTTGCTTATAATAATCTGGATGAAGTAAAGGCATACAGGGGAAGCGCCAATAAATGGGCTGCAGCTAGTTTTCTTGCAAAAGCATATATGTTCCAGAAAAAATATGCTGATGCCAGAGCATTGTTTACTACTATTATTGCCAGCGGTAAAAATTCACAAGGCGTAAAATATGCTTTGATGGATAACTACCATGATAATTTCAGAGTAAATAAAGAAAACAATTCTGAAACTATATTTGCTATTCAGGCATCGTATGGCGATGGTTCAACTACTAACGCTAACTACGATAATATTCTGAACTATCCTCACGGTGGTGGTAGCAAACCCGGCGGTTGCTGCGGATTCTTCCAACCATCTCAGGCAATGGTAAATTCATTCAAAACAGATGCAACGGGCCTTCCTTTACCAGATAGCTATAATGCAGCTAATGTAACAAGTGATGAAGCATTTCTTTCTAATAACCCTGCATTTGTAATGTATACAGGCAACTTAGATCCTCGCTTAGACTGGACAGTAGGTAGAAGAGGCGTTCCTTATTTTGATTGGGGTCCACACCCAGGCAGAGATTGGATTCGTGATGTAACTTATGGCGGTCCTTACAGCCCTAAGAAAAATACATACTACAAAGGCGATGAAGGTAGCAATGCTGGTAAAGTGGGTTGGGGTTATAGTGCTAATGCCTTAAACTATACTATCATGCGTTTTGCAGATGTATTGTTAATGGCAGCAGAAGCTGAAATTGAAGTAGGTAGTTTAGAAACAGCAAGAACTTACATTAACTTGGTAAGAAC
>REAR01000257.1 GCA_004295245.1 Sphingobacteriales bacterium
TTTTAGCTGCGCCAAACCGTATTGGTATTTTGCCAGTAATATTCGTTTCACACGATTGTCAATATCGGCCCAGCTTAATTTTTTCTTTTTAATTGCTGCTTTTACTTTGGTAATAGCAGCCGGCACATCGCCGGGCAGGCACAACATATCGTGGCCGGCCAGTATGGCTTCTAAAGAGGCAGCCCCATCCGGAAAGTATTTGGTAACACCCTTCATTTCTAAGGCATCGGTAAAAGTAAGTCCGGTAAAGCCCAGCTCTTTGCGCAGCAAGTCTGTTACGTTTTTATAAGAAATAGAAGTGGGCCGGTTAGGACTATTATCTATTACCGGTATTGATAAATGTGCCACCATCACACTGCCCACACCACCATTAATCAGTTCTTTAAACGGAAATAATTCTAATGAATCTAATTGTTGTTTGGTTTTAGAAATCAGCGGCAGATCGTAGTGAGAGTCAACTGCCACATCTCCATGCCCAGGAAAATGTTTGGCGCTGGCCATAATGCCATTCTCCTGTAAGCCTTTCATGTATTGTAAACCAAAGAGTGCCACTTTGTATTTGTCTTCTCCAAAAGAGCGGTCGTTAATAACCGGGTTATTGGGGTTATTATTAATATCCACTACCGGCGCATAGTTTACCTGCAGGCCAATGCGCTTGCATTGTTCGGCAATCAGTTTACCATAGCTATATACAATGGTGGCATCTTGCACGGCACCCAGCATCATTTGGCGGGGCAGGCTTTGCACACTGTCAAACCGCATGCCCAGTCCCCATTCTCCATCAACCGTCATCAGCAAAGGTGTTTTAGTAATGCTTTGAAAAAAATTAATACGCTGCGCATGTTGCACCGCCCCACCCTGAAATAGGCAAAGGCCTCCCACATTGTATTTACGTATCAGTGTTTCCACTTCGGCATCTAAAAATAGAGGTTTGCCATTGCTGATAGTAGAAGAGCGGATCACCATTAATTGTGCAATCTTTTCATCTTTACTAAGGGTTTTAAACACACTGTCAACCCATTGTTGCGGCGGCAGTTGAGAGTTGCGCTGTGCAACCACAAAAAAATTAAGTAAGAGTAACGCGGCAAAACAAAACAATCTTTTCATTGGTTTTAAAATTTAGGTAACCAGCGGTAGCAATGCAAGGCAGTCCCGAA
>REAR01000126.1 GCA_004295245.1 Sphingobacteriales bacterium
GATGCAAAATATGCACACAAACCGTATGTGGTGAAATGGAAAGGGGTGGTGTATCATTTTTATTGTGCGGTGGATAAAAAAGATGTGAGAGGAATTGCGGTGGCAACTTCCAAAATCATGCATCACAAAGTCACAAAGGACGCCAAGTAACATAAAGACTCAGTGAAGCTTCGTGTCTTTATATCTTGGTGGTTTAAATAAAGCTGAATAGAATTACAAAAGGATGAAGTGAGTGACACAACGATGTTAAATAGTAGTACATAAGCTGGTAAAAAAAATGAAAAAAATTATTTCAAACATATTGCTTGTTTTTTTGTGTTTTCAGTTGCTTGCACAAAAAAATGATATAGAGCGTGTATTTAAAAATCCACCAGCATCTGCCAAGCCATGGGTGTTTTGGTATTGGATGCATGGTGCTGTGAGTAAAGAAGGCATTACTGCCGACCTTGAAGCCATGAAACAGGTGGGTATTGGTGGCGCTTACTTAATGCCGATAAAAGATACCAATTCAAAGATTTCTTTTGAACCGCAGGTAAGACAGTTAACACCACAATGGTGGGCATTGGTAAGTTTTGCATTGGCAGAAGCTCAACGGTTGAACCTGAAAATAGGTATGCATGTAAGCGATGGTTTTGCACTGGCGGGGGGACCATGGATTACACCCCAGCTAAGCATGCAAAAACTGGTATGGACAAAAACTTTTATTAATGCGGCTAATAAAGGAACTATTATTTGTGAGCAACCGCAAGGGTATGACGATTATTATAAAGATATTGCCGTGTTTGCCTATCCGGCAAAATCGGTGTATGCGTTTAGTGACGTTACCATTGTGCCTACCGTGTTGGCAAGTAATGGTACTAAACCGCAATACCTTTCTTTTAATGATCCGATGAGTAAAGAGGTTTTTAGAAGTGATACCAGTTGCTGGATACAATATAAATACCCGGTTAATTACACCTGTAGATCGGTGCGCATACATTGTGGTACTAATAGTTACCAAGCGCAACGATTATTATTACAGATTAGTGATGATGGTATCAACTTTAAAAATATAACACGCTTAGAGCCTCCGCGTCATGGTTGGCAAGATACTGAACAGGACTATACCCATTCAATACCAGTAACCACCGCACGTTATTTCAGGTTTGTTTATAATAAAGAAGGCACAGAGCCTGGTGCAGAAGATTTGGATGCTGCAAAATGGAAACCTTCATTAAGAGTGATGGGTATTTATCTGGATGATGAACCTGTAATCAATCAGTACGAAGCTAAGAATGGCAGCGTTTGGAGAGTAGCGGCCAATACTACAGCTAACCAGGTAAACGATAAAGATGCGGTGCCGTTAAACAGCGTCATTAATCTTACAGATAAATTAGATGCAGATGGTAATTTAAATTGGACGCCACCTGCTGGCAATTGGGTGGTAGTGCGTATGGGGCATACCTCAACAGGGTTAACCAATTATACGGGTGGTGGCGGGCTAGGGCTAGAGTGTGATAAATTTAATGCAACGGCAGTTACGTTACAGTTTAATAATTGGTTTGGAAAAGTATTTGAACAGGTTGATAGTAATGTGGTGAAAGATGTATTGAAAGTATTTCACATTGATAGTTGGGAGTGTGGCAGCCAGAACTGGAGTGAAAATTTTGCTGGTGCGTTTAAAGAGCAGCATGGGTATGATTTAATGAATTACCTGTTGGTAATGACAGGTGTGCCGGTTGAATCTGTAGCTGTTTCTGAAAAAGTGTTACACGATGTGAGGGAAACGATTGCCACGCTAGTGAATGATGTGTTTTATGAAACGCTTAAGAAACTGGCGCATGAAAAAGGGTGTGTTGTAAGTGCAGAAAGTGTGGCACCCACCATGGTAAGTGATGGTTTGTTGCATTATAGAAATACTGATTTGCCAATGGGTGAGTTTTGGTTAAATAGTCCTACACACGATAAGCTCAATGATATGCTGGATGCCGTTAGCGGGGCGCATATTTACGGAAAGAATATTATACAAGCAGAATCTTTTACATCTGTAAGAATGAATTGGGCAGAGCATCCGGGAGGTTTGAAAGTACTTGGCGACAGAAATTTTGCACTGGGTATTAATAAGCTAGTGTTACATGTGTTTACCCACAACCCATGGATGCAGAAACAACCAGGAATGACTTTGGATGGTGTGGGTTTGTATTACCAGCGCAATCAAACTTGGTTTGCACAAAGCAAAGTATGGATTGAATATTTATCAAGATGTCAGGCTTTATTGCAATTGGGCAAACCGGTAGTGGATATTGCTGTATTTACCGGTGAAGAAGTGCCCCGCCGTGCTATTTTGCCAAGCCGGTTGGTAAATACATTGCCGGGTTTATTTGGTAAAGAAAAAGTAGAAGTAGAAAAAAAAAGGTTACAAAACGAAGGGCAACCACAACGCAGCATACCAGACGGCGTTACGCATGCAGCTAATATGACCGACCCGGAAAATTGGATTGATCCATTGAACGGTTATACCTACGATTCTTTTAACCCCGATGTTTTATTGCAATTGTTTGTAGAAAATGGTGCGGTTGTGGCACCCGGGGGTGTCCGTTATAAAATATTAGTATTGCCGGCAAGGCATGCACTAAACCCAAACAACAGCCTTGTATCTGAAGCGGTATTGCAAAAACTAATACAGTTATTAAAAGCAGGTGCCACTATTATAATGAGTAACGATTATGTTAATGGTATTGGTATGAAAGACCGGGATGGTACCGTTCGTTTACTGGTTAAAGAATTGCTGAACAAAACAGGTAAGAAAGGAAAATTAATAATAGCACCTTACACCGATTCGTCGCTGGCAAAGCTGGGTGTGGTAAAAGATGTGGATGTGCTTAAAGGAAAAAACACCATTGCATGGACACACCGTAAAGAAACCGATGCGGATATTTATTTTATTGCCAATCAGGCAGGGCGGCAACAGGTTGCTGTATCCTTCAACAACAGTGCTAAACCAATGCTTATACACCCTGTTACGGGTGTTATAAAAATACCACAGCAATGGAGTGTAAAAGGCGGCCGTGTTATTTTGCAGCAAACTATGGAGGCCGGCGAATCGTTCTTTATCGTTTTCAGAATGAAAGCGTTGACCTATGCTGAGAATACTAAGAATACTATTGCAAAAACAATTACAATAAAAACACCGTGGAGCTTGAAGTTTGATGAACAGTATGGCGGCAAAAAAGAAACAATAGTATTAAATGAATTGCATAGCTGGACGGAAGCTACTGATACCGCTACTAAATTTTATTCGGGCCCCGTTGTATACACCAATAGCTTTTGGATGGATGCGGTTGAAAAAACAAAACAAGTTCAGTTGCAGGTAGAAGCGCTATATAATATTGCCACTATAAAAATTAATGGTATTGATTGCGGCACTTTATGGACGCCGCCTTATACATTAAATATTACCAATGCTGTAAAAAGAGGCAACAATACGCTTGAAATAATTGTTACCAACACATGGCACAATCGCTTAATAGCAGATCAGTTGTTGCCTATAGAAAAACGCATTACTTACACCATCGCTCCGTTTAGGTTAAAAGATAAACCGTTGCAGCCCGCAGGTATTATTGGTACCGTGCAATTAATATTGCAGTAATATTTTGTTACCAGCAGTAGTAATGCTATTCAGCTTTACTTGCGTCGCACACTTGTACAGAACAATAGGTTTCAGCTAAAAAGTAAAGGCTGTAAGGCCTTAAGTCTTTTGCCCATGCCTTTTACAATAGTTGAAGTGTGCGACGCAACGATGCTGATATGAGCGTTGCAGCTGGTTACAAAAAAGTAAAAGATTTTTTACCACTCGTCTGTTCTAAAGCTGGAAACGGGATAGCCTTCTGTGCTGAATAATTCTCCGTTAATAAAATCTTTAAATGCATAACGTACAGCAACGGGCGCAGGTACTAATGGAGAAGAAATCACAACCGTAGCATTGCGTATGAATGCTGTAGCGGGGCGAAACACTTTATCGGCCCCGGCAATTTCAAACTGCGTTAACGGCTTGCCATAACTGGTTATGCCATTGGGTACATTCTTAAATTTAATGGTGCCAATATTGCCGGCAATCAATAAAGAATCGTATTGTGGGCTTTGGTAAGCAAAGCCACTAAACTGGTAGGTTTGCGCCAGTGCCAGATAAGCAAAACGTTTTCCTACAATGGCTTTATCTGCCGGATGAATATTGTATTCTTCTCCATTATCCATTAATACCACCATACCGGTGTTGGGGATGGTAGCAAGGGCTTTGCGTTGTGCATCGCGTAAATAAGCAGAATTATTTTTTCTATCAAGTACAGCAGTTGCACTATTAAGCTGTGCATAATTGTAAGGTGCTATTTGTGCATAATAGAAAGGAAAAATGCCATTATCCATTTCGCTGCGCCATTGTTTTACCATAGCAGGAAAGAGTTTTTCATATTGTTCTGGTCTGCCATTATTGCTTTCGCCCTGGTACCACAAACAACCTTT
>REAR01000253.1 GCA_004295245.1 Sphingobacteriales bacterium
GTTTATTGGGGCGTTTCTTTGGGATGGTGGTTCTTATAGAAATCTGCGGAACAGCTACGATCCGCACCATGTTGAGCGTACCGCACCTTCTAAAGAGGCACATAAAGCCGCTGGCCATGGTACAGAAGCACAAAAACCCGGTGCTGCAAACTAAAACAACTTGTAACTGTTTATATAAACCATCGCTATAGCGATGGTTTTTTTATGTAAAAGCAGGTATAGTTTTACAAGTTTAACGCTTGTGAGGTAGCTTTGCGCAGTAACAGGAATCGGTATTTTTTAAACGTATTAACCATTCGCCTGTTTACAATAAAATTCAAACAAGCAGTATGAGTTCTAAGAGTTGGATGGCCATTTGTATTGCGGTATTAATACCCCTTACTTGCTACTTAATTGTAAAGTATTACAGCATAGATGCAATGGCTATGCCCCGCAGGTACTTTGAAGATTCTGTAACTACTGTTATAAAAGATGGTAAAGAATATACAGATACAGCCTGGCATCAGGTGAAAGACATTACGCTAACCAACCAGTTGGGCAAGCAGGTAAAACTAAGTGATGTAAATGGTAAAGTAATAGTAGCCGATTTCTTTTTTACGCATTGCGGTTCTATATGCCCGCAACTAACCCGCAATATGAAACGCCTGCAGGGTTTGCTGAAACTGAAAGATGATATGAAACGTTTGGATACTACGTTTGTGCAACTACTATCGTTTTCAATAGACCCTGAAAGAGATAGTGTGGCGGTTTTAAAAAAGTATGCAGATAAGTATGGTGTAAACCATGATGTGTGGTGGATGTTAACGGGAGATAAAAAAACTATTTATGATTTTGCTTTGAACGAAGTAAAGCTGGGCGTGGGCGCAGACAGTGCAGAAGTGTCACCCGATTTTCCGCACTCTGGTAAATTAGTATTGTTAGATAAGAACCGCGTAGTAAGAGGTTATTACAATGGCCTGGATAGTACAGAAGTGGCGAGGCTGGGAGAGGATATTGTTTTTCTGATGCTGGAAAAAGATAAGAAAATGAAATCGCCCATATTTACTAAGCTGGTAGGTCTTTGGCCAATTTTCTTATTTGTAGCCATTGCGGTGGCTATATTTCTTTTTATTAATCGTAAACCAAAATATTAAGCAACATATGTTAAAAGCTT
>REAR01000254.1 GCA_004295245.1 Sphingobacteriales bacterium
CAATTTACTTCACCACCAGTTTCAGATATTACCAATAAAGTATCAGGTTCAAGCTTACGATGGTACAATGTGTCAGTAAGTGGTCCTTTTACTAATTCTCCTGGAGTTCCTGGCACAGGTATAGCAGGCACACCTGCTTATTCAATTTGGGTTTCAAATTTCAATGGAGCTTGTGAAAGTCCACGATTAAAATTTGATATAAATATAAATCCAACCTCAATTTCAAATATAAATCCCGTTGGTGTTGCTGATATTTGTTCGGGAAATAATGTGGTTCTTACTTCCACATCAGCCATTAATAATCAATGGTATCGAAACGGACAAACTATTTCTGGAGCAAATACAAAATTTTTGACAGTAACAGCAGCAGGTATTTATAATCTCAAAGTTGGTTCTGGGCTTTGTTCCGACACTATTTCTGTTGGAACAAAAGTAAGCGTTACTCCTTTGCCAAATATCAATTTAAGTATTAGCCCAAGTTCACAAAGTGTTTGCACAGGTGCTGGAGCGAGTTTTTCTATTGCCAACAGCGAATCAGGTGTGGTTTATGAAGCTTTTAGAGGAGCCAGTTCCTTAAACACAACCGTAATGGGTACAGGCTCAACTGTTTCATTAAGTATTACAAGTTCAAATTTAACACTTGGCGGCAACAACATAACTATCAAAGCAACAGGATTTGCTTCAAATGGCACAGGAGCAAACTCTGTTTTGGCAAGTTCAGCTCCCATTATTGACGGAAATTTGACAGAATCTGGTTGGAATATTTCCAAAAATATTGCTAAATGTGTAAACGATGTTTGCCCTGGAAACAATACGGCAACTTTTGGAACTCAATGGGATGCTAATTATCTTTATGTTGGCGTAAAAGTAGTTGATAATACAGTCTTATTCGACCCTACTAAAAACTTTTGGGATACTGATGCTATCGAAATATTTGTGGATGGCGACAGAGCCAGAGCAGGTACTGGTGATTACGATGCAAACGACAAACAATACATATTAAGATATGGGGACCCTAACCATGTGGTATTAGAAAAAAGTACTTGGATTCCAGTAACAGTTAGCGGTAGTGGCGTTATTTTTGAATCAAAATTAACGAATGATGGTTTCACGATGGAGGTGGCTATTCCTTGGTCTAGAATTGGTATTCCT
>REAR01000101.1 GCA_004295245.1 Sphingobacteriales bacterium
CATCTAACGGGTAAAAAAAAGGTTCATAAGAAACCACATTGCTGATTTCTTTTTTAAAATTTTTACCGTAGTATAAAAAATTAAAGGCTTTAACCGTAAACTGGTTTAACACCCAAGATGGAAGGTTGAAAGGAAAATTAATTTGTTTCTTTTTAGGTAATTGAAGGGCCTTTTTTTTCTGCGCATCATTTAAATCGCTGGTAATGGCATGCTCACCTAAAATTAAAATACTGCGCCCAAATTGGCTGCCTTTCTTCAGGCAATCAATCCATGCAACAGAATAGGTATAGTCCTTATATTCTTCAAACAACTGTAATACATGATCCAGGTTGCGGGCTTTAATTTGTTTTTGTTTAATATAGGCGGTTTCAATCTTTTTCAGTCTGAATTTTACACGGGTTATTATACCTGTTAAACCCATGCCGCCACAGGTAGCTTCAAATAAATCTGCTAAAAGGGTGGGGGTACAAGTGGCAATACTGCCATCTGCAAGCAGTACATCCATTTCAATGATATGGTTAGAAATGCTGCCGTCCACATGATGGTTTTTTCCGTGCACATCACTGGCAATGCCACCACCAATAGTTATGTATTTAGTGCCGGGTGTAACCGGTAAAAACCATCCTTTTGCAACAATAATATCTAATATGTCAGATAGTAAAATACCCGCCTGACATTCAAATATGCCGCTGCTGGTATCAAAAGAAAGTACTTTATCAAATTTTAAAGTAGAGAGCGTGGTATTGGCCAAAGAAGCATCGCCGTAACAACGGCCGTTGCCGCGGGCCACCAGTTCTTTTTTTTGTGCAACCACTTGTTGCAGTTCTTCTATAAACTGAAAATTGTGTTCTTCAGACTCCATAACAGGGTAGTTTCCCCAATTGGCTATTTCTTTGCGCATCATGAAAAAATTGATTGGTCCTTCAGGTATAAAATAGCATAAAAGGCAGCAATCCATCCTATAATTGAAATTTGTATAAAACGGTCTTTATACAAAACTTCAGTGGGCGAACCGGCTTCATTTTTTACCAGTGTTATTTGCAGGTAACGCATAAGGCCTGCAATTACAAAAATGCAGGTATAGTAAAGGTGGTGATTGCCCAGCCGGGAATAGGTAACCGGAGATACACAATACATAATATAGGTCATAATAATTATGGCGCTAAACATGGCCAGCATACTATTTAAAAAATCTACATTGTAACCTTTAATGGCTTTGCGCATGTCAACACCGGTTTCCATCTTTAAAAGTATATCATCTCTTCTTTTGCCAATGGCCATAAACAGCGCTAATAAAAATACCATCAGGTTCAGCCATACTGAAACATCAACCTGCGCAATATACCCGCCAGATTTTACACGAAAAGAAAAACCAGCTGCTACAATTAATATATCCAGTATAGGAATGTTTTTTAAACCAAAAGAATATGCTACGTTAAGTGCAAAGTAGCTGGTTAGTAAAAAAATAAAACGATAATTAGCATCTGCATATAATGCCAGCGCCATACCCGCAATAAATAAAATAATACCAGTAATAATAGCTGTAGTTGGTTTAATGGCACCAGAGGGCAGTGGTCTAAATTTTTTCTTGGGATGTTTTTTGTCGTCTTCAATATCCCGGTAATCGTTTATAATATAAACGGTGCTGGCTACAAAAGAAAAGGCAAAGAAGCCGGCTATTAAATGCTCAAGCCTAGAAAGCTCAAACACTTTACCTGCAAAAAATACAGGTATAAAAAGGAAAAGGTTTTTTGCCCAATCCTTTGGACGTACCAGTTTGATGATAGGGGGCATGCTTTTTAAGTTGCGGCACAAGATACTTCATAAAGCGGTTGCGTGCAATACCCACATTCGGTATAATTGATACAGCTGGCAACAAAACAAACAGTTAATGCGCAGCATTACGTTTAGTGTATTATTTTAGTGGCCCAAATACCCCCTGATATGAAGAAATTATTAAGCCTTGGCGAGATACTGATGATTGTTGCACTGGCTTTTGTGCCATTACTGGGCTCGTTCCCTTACAGGTTCAATATTTTTTTAAGTTATGAAGGGGCCTACAGATTATACGATGGACAGGTGCCGTATAAAGATTTTGGAATGCCGCTGGGCTATATGTATTGGGTGGTGCCTGCCGCCTTTTTTAAAATTTTTGGGCCTTATATGATGAGCCTGGTAAAAGCACAGGTTTTTTTAAATATAGTAGGTGGTTTATCGTTTCGCTCTATTTTAAAGTCACTGAAAGTAAATGAAGGCATCCGCTTTTTGTCAATCTTACTTTTTATAATTTCTTATTCATTTTTAAATTACTGGCCATGGTATAATAATACCGTAATTATATACGAGCTGGTAGCACTGGCACTGTTGCTTAAAGTTATTTTCAATCCGCAAGCAAAATGGAAATGGGTATGGCTTTGTGTAAGTGCTGTTTTTGTATTCTTTTCTTTTTTTACCAAGCAAGATGGTGGTGGCATGGCTTTTTTAGTAAGCTTTTTTATAATTGTTTATAATGCATGGCAACAAAAAAATTGGAAACAACCCCTGGTATTTTTAGCAGCATTAGCAATTACAGGCCTGGTAATGATATTGCCGTCTCTTTCTCATAATTTTAATTATTGGTTCAACTATGGGCAGCCACCACACACATCCCGGTTTTCTTTTAGCGATATAGCAGAAGATTTTTTTAACAGCAGTCAGTGGATAAAGTTTTATCTCTTTATTATTCTACTGCTGCTGCTGGCTCATATAAAATCATTAAAAGCATTTTTACAAGACCAGCATAAAATGGTGTTTACCTTATTAACCTTAGGTATACTGGTAGAAGCTGCTATTTTTCAGACTACCAGTTACATTCCGCCCGATAACAATATTTTCTTTCACAGTTTTGCCATTGCGTTTATACTGGCCATGAGTGCGCCTTTTTTGCCGGTAGATTTTACACAGTTTAAAACAGTGTTTATTGGTGTGGTTGGTATTATGCTGTGGTGGAGCAGTGCTTACTGGAAATACCTTGAAAAATATATTACAAAACCAGCACCAGCAATAACCAATACAGATGGCTTGGTAAATAAAAAAACATATTTAATAACCATACCAGATACTACAGATGTGCCTGCACACCTTTGGCGCAAAGTGCCCTACAAAGCATTTGAAAATATGTTACTGCCAGGCCCCACTGTAGATGGCATTGACAGGTTGTTAAACATGCCATTGGTAAAAAATAATAAAAACTTACAGGTGCTGAACATGACGGAGCTAACACCATTGGTGCATGAAATGAAATATAAGTTGGAAAAAAGCCCAGAGTACCCCTTGTGGTACCACAAAGGCGTTGGTATGTTTCAAAAAGAAACTGATATGTTTGTAAACCGCATTAAAAATAATTATTACGACCTTGTGTTGTTTGAATATATACCTTATCTGAATAATTTTTATCCTTTTCAGGTAAGAGAGGCATTGTTGCAACAATATGAAAAAGTAGATGTATTTACGGCGCCCCGCAAACCATCTATGCAGGCATGGGTGGAAGTATATGTAAAGAAAAAGCCGGCAGGTAACCAGCAGTAGTATTTCAATAAGGCAGCCGTTGCGTCGCACACTTCGGCTAAAGTGCTATTGGCAACAAAAGCAAGCGCCTATTTATCTGTAAATACTTTTACTGGTTGCAGATAATAATCTGTAATAGTGGTAAAACTTTTTTTATGTGTTTGCCATACCGGTTGCTGTTCAATCATTTTTTTTAAGGCAAAATCGGTGGCATAATCCTGGCTGCGCCATGGGAAAGCAAGTGCTACATACCCCCGTTCATTAATGGTATAAGCAATTACAGCATCGGTATCTGCAATTTTTTTGCCGGCAACTAATTCATTAATGCGCTCTTTCATATAATTTTTTAAAGCAGCACCCCCGCCCGGAAAACCGGGTTCTTCTTTACTGCCATTAATACGTGCAGCATCAATAGATGCCATAATGTATATTTTTTCTATGCCAGATAGCAGCAAACCGTTTTGGTAATTTTCTTTTACATAATTAAAGGGCCCAATACGGCGTAACCATAACCCGTGTTTTTTGTTTTGCAGGTATTGCCCGCATTCTTCTACCCAACCGGGGTTGGTATAAGTGGCGGCCCAACCGTGTTTGTTTTTAAAGCTGCTGTCTGAATAGGTGGTAAAGTGTGTGCAGTAGTCTTTTTTCTGGTACGTATAATGTATAAAGGCAGTATCGTTATGTTTGTAATATACCTGCAGGTGGGTGGCTTTTCTTTCTTCCGTAGCAATATTTGCTTTATTGGTCCATTGGGTGGCAAGCACTGTTTGTGCCTGTGCGATACTACCTGCAATAAAGCATACTATTGTAATAAATGGTTTTAATAACATAGGTAATTGTATGAGTGTAGCAGCATATAGTTGTGTGGTACTACCGCTAAAACGGGGTGCCACAGATTGTTGATTTATATTGTGTGGCACAAGTGTGCGACGCAACGGCTGCTGCTATTTGCACCGCTGCCGGCACCAAAATTTTTTTAGCGATAAGTATGTTTGTGTGTTACCATTCTTTTAATACGTTTTACAAATCCTTTCCATAAACCACCATCAATTTGTATGCGGCGGTCGGTGGTCCACACCAATGCTTTTGTTTTAGTTACATAATGCAGTTTGCCAAAACCGTTGTTGCGTAATTTTAAAGCCAGCCAACCATCTTCGTTAGAACCGGGTGGGTGATTAAAGCCATCTACCTGTATGCCCTGTTCTCTTTTAAAGCCAGAGTTAAAACCGTAAACGTTTACGGCTTCTTCTCTGAAAGTTTTATTTAGCCAGCGCATAAAGTCGGCACTGTATTCATAAAAAAAATAGACCAGCCTTGCCGTGCCTGCTGTGGGTATAAAAGAAAAGCGGCCGTATACTGAGGTTATTTTATCATTGTCTAACGGACTAACCATTAGCTCTACCCAATGTGGTGGGTAAAGGGTATCTGCATCTGCATTTAAAATATATTTTCCGCGGGCAACTTTAAGGCCTGCATTACGGGCAGCGGTAATGCCCTGTGTGGTTTCTGTAATGCAAACAGTACCGGCTGCTTTGGCAAGGGCTTCTGTTGCATCTTTAGAATTATTATTTACAATGATTACTTCTACAGAGCGGTTGGTTTGTTGCTGGCTAAGGCAGCTGAGTGTTTTTAAAATAGCATCTTCTTCGTTATAAGCAGGTATTACCACAGATACTTCTGGTTGCCCCTGTAGCAGGCGTTGAAAGCCTTGTTGCATTTGGGGTAAGCGTTGCTCAAGCTGCTGCCGGCTGAGATCGTTTTGTTTTATATTGTTGGGTATACCAATAGGTCTCATAACAAATGAAATGTTTAGGGTAGTATAATAACGATAAAACAATAAAAGTATTGAGGGGGGGCCTCAAAAACTATTATTGTGTGGCAGCCGGTTTCAGGTCAATTAATTTTAATTGCAGAGAGGTGTTACCATTCCACTCATTCAGGTCTAGGGTAAAAACCACGTCAACTGGTTTTTTGTCTTTTAGAAGGCTGTATTTATTAGCCATGCCAAAGCCAATGCCATTAAAAACAATTCCGTTTTGTTGCAGCGATACTTTTAAATGTTCTTCTTTTACAATTTTGCTCCAGCCATTGTCTGTAACATGGCGCACTATAAAAACAGGGCGCATATTTTCAGGGCCAAAGGGCTCCATCTGGCAAAGAATTTTGTAGAAGGTAGTTTGCAGGTCGGTAAAGGTAACTTCTGCATCAATAATAATTTCGGGTTTTAAAAGGTGCGGCTCAATGGTGCCACTCACCACTTCTTCAAACCGGTTGCTAAAAGGCAGCACCTGTTCTGGCAAAAGCGTCATGCCAGCTGCAGCAAAATGCCCGCCATAACCCAATAGGTGCTCTTTGCAGGCATGAATGGCTTCGTATAAATTAAAACCCGGCACACTGCGGCCACTACCCGCAGCATATTCTCCGGATTGTGTTAATACAATAGTAGGCCGGTAATAATGTTCAATAAGCCTGGATGCTACAATGCCCACCACTCCTTTGTGCCAGTGTGGTTGATACACTACAGTGGTTTTTCTTTCTTTCCAACTGCTGTTGCTTTCTATAAGTGCCAAGGCTTCTTCGGTAATTTGCTTATCCGCTTCTTTTCGGTCTGTATTATCATTGTGCAGCATCTCAGCATATTGCATGGCTTTCTCTTCTGAGGCAGCCAGAAAAAGCTCCACTGCTTTGCGGGCATCATCCATACGGCCAGCCGCATTTACCCTTGGTGCAATCATAAACACCAAGTTAGTAATATGCAGTTCTTTTACAAGGCCGCTTAATTTTATTAAAGCTTTAATACCAACGTTGGGGTTTTTATTAGCTTTTTCTAAGCCATAAAAAGCAATAATTCTGTTTTCATCCGTAATGGGTACTATATCTGCAGCAATGGCGGTGGCAATCAAATCAAAATAATCCCTTTCGGGGTGGTCATCCAGATTTAGAAATTCGCTCAGGGCTGTAATTAACTTAAAACCAACACCACACCCACAAAGCTCTTTATAGGGGTAGGTGCAGTCAATTTGTTTAGGATTTAAAATGGCAACAGCAGGAGGTAAAATAGTATCGGGCAAGTGATGATCGCATACTACAAAATCAATTCCCAGTTCTTTGGCATAAGCTATCAGATCGGCAGATTTAATGCCGCAATCAAGAGAAATAATAAGGGAGAAGCCCTGCTCTTTTGCAAAATCAATTCCAGCCTTAGAAACACCATACCCTTCACGGTAGCGGTGCGGAATATAAAAATCTAAATACTGGCTATCATAAATACGTGTCAAAAAATGATACATACAGGCTACAGACGTGGTGCCATCCACATCGTAATCTCCAAATACCAGTATTTTTTCGTGGTTTGTAAAGGCCGTTATAATTCTATCAACAGCCTTTTGCATGTCCTTCATCAGCCAGGGGCTATGCAGTTCTGTTAGTTGTGGCCTAAAGTATTTTTTTGAAGTGCTAAAAGAGTTGAGCCCTCTTTGTATTAATATTTTACAAAGCACCGGGTTTATACCTAATTCTTTTTGTAAGGTGGCTACCTTTTCTGCATCAGCAGTTAATATGTTCCAGCGTTTTTCCAATACAATTTTTTTATAAAAGTGCTACCAGCTAAAGTATTTCATGGCATCACCGTTGCGTCGCAATCCTTTCAAGGGCAAATCAAATAGCAGCGTGTTTAGTATTTACGGTCGGTGGTATACCGTACCAGTTCTTCCAACGAAGTTCTGGTTTCGCTTTCTGTAAACTCATGCAATAAAAGCATTGCTTTATCACGGTATTCTTCCATTATTTTTTGAGCATAACCAATACCGCCATGCTCTTTCACAGCATTTATAACCACTTCAATTTTTTCTTTGCGGCGGTTATCATTTTTTAAAATATAGATAAGCTCTTTTTTTAGCGGGCGGCTACAGGTATTTAGCGTATAAATAATGGGCAATGTCAATTTCTTTTCTTTAATGTCATTTCCTGTAGGCTTACCAATGTCTTCGTTGCCATAATCAAACAAATCATCTTTTATCTGAAACGCCAATCCCACCCATTCACCAAACTGTCTCATTTTTTCGGTTTGCAGGGGGTCTTTAGTAGCAGACCAAGCCCCAGCGCCACAGCCAGCGGCTAAAAGTGAGGCTGTTTTATTTCTTATAATTTCAAAATAGACGGCCTCGCTTAAATTCAGGTTACGGGCTTTTTCTATTTGCAACAATTCGCCTTCACTCATCTGTTTTACGGCCTCAGATAAAATTTTCAGAATTTCAAAATCGTCGTTGTTTAGAGATAATAGTAAACCTTTAGAGAGCAAATAATCTCCCACCAGCACAGCTACCTTGTTTTTCCAAAGTGCATTTATTGAAAAAAAACCTCTTCTTTCATACGATTCGTCAACCACATCGTCGTGAACGAGGGTGGCAGTGTGTAATAACTCAACAAGGCTGGCGGCTCTGTAAGTAGCGTCTGTAATAGGCCCGCAAAGTTTTGCCGAAAGCAATACAAACATGGGTCTCAACTGTTTACCTTTGCGTTTTACAATATATCGCATAATGGTATCTAGCAAAGAAACATGGCTTTTGGCCGATTCGTTGAAGACTTTTTCAAAAACAACCAGCTCCTGGCTGATAATGGCAGGGGGTAATTTCATTGATTTGTAAAGAAGGGGCAAATTACGATAACATTTTTATTCTGAGTGGTGCAACTTACCGAAAGACAAAATTGTCTCAATCCCGTGAAATGCAATAACATGTAAATTTCAATCTGCAGTAAAAAAATTTGGTATATTTTAACTAATTGATATTTTTGCAAATAACGGCATTTTGTATTCGAATTAAAATCCTCATAAAAAACAGTTATGGCAAGCAAAAAGTACAAGTTTCTTTTAGGTATGATGTGTCTTTTGGTGTCCGGAGCTTTTGCCCAGATCGGGTCTCCGTATGACATCAAGGATTCATCCCTTATCCCCACAAAAAGACAACCTCAACACAACGAGTTTTTACAGAACGCTTATCCCTTTCCGGCTAAGCCTCGTAACCAATGGGAAATTGGTGTTAAGGTAGGAACGCCAACAATTAGTGGTGATGTTCCTTCAGTTTTCCCAACATTTGGTTTTGGTGCACATGTTCGTAAGGCTTTCGGTTATGTATTCTCAATGCGTTTGGAATATATGCACGGAACTGCTAAAGGATTACATTGGTTAGGAGCCAGCAATTATGGCAAGAACAGTGCATGGACTAATAACGGTTATGTTGCAAGAAGAGTTTCTGCAGCTGGTGACAGATTACCAGAAGTAGATAAAATTTTCTACAACTACAAAACTGTAATTAACGATGTTTCATTACAAGGTATGGTAACGTTAAATAATCTTCGTTTCCATAAATCTAAAACTGGCATTAATTTTTATGGATTTGCCGGTGTTGGCGCTTCTGTATACGAGACTAACGTGAACGCATTAAATGGCGGTGCTCGTTACAATTTCAATAGCATTGCTAACGGAACACATGCTGACAGAAAAGACAAGAAGAACGAGTTGAATGATTTATTGGATGATAGTTACGAAACTCCTGCTGAAAACCAAGGAGATCGTCGTCCTAAGTTGTTTGGCAACACGTTAAAACCAACTGGTACAGTAGGTGCTGGCGTAGCAATTCGTTTAAGCAAAAGAATTAATCTTGCTATTGAAGACAGACACACCTTTATTAAAGATGACTTAATAGATGGTCAGCGTTGGCAAGAGCAAGCATGGGGCGATGCCGTATTAACCCGTGATTTTGATTCTTACAACTATTTCTCAGTTGGTTTAAATGTTAACTTGGGTGCTAAGTCTACAGAACCATTATGGTGGTTAAACCCATTAGATTATGCATATAACGAGTTGAACCAACCCCGTCATATGAAGTTCCCAAAGCCAGTGTTGGATGACAATGATGGTGATGGTGTAACTGATCAGTTTGATTTAGAGCCAAACACACCTCAGGGTGCGCCTGTTGATGCTCATGGTGTAAGCCGTGATACAGATGGTGATGGTGTGCCAGATGTAAAAGATAAAGAATTAATTACCCCTACTCAATGCCAGCCAGTAGATGCTGATGGTGTTGGTAAATGTCCTCCTCCTGCATGTTGCGATGAGATTAAAAAGTGGGTAGAAGAAAATAGCTTTACTAAAAAAGGTTGCCAGATTGGTGATTTACCAAGCGTTTCATTCAGCGGCCGTGCGGTTGTTTTAAGTAATGATGCTAAAGCTGTTTTAGCAACAGTTGCTGCTAAAATGAGAAACAGCCCAGATTGTAAAGTGGCTGTAGTAGGTTATGGCGAAAGCAGCAAATCTGCACAGCAATTAAGCTGGGATAGAGTAAATGCTGTTATTAGCTACCTGGTTGAAAAAGAAGGTGTAAGTGCAGATCGTTTTGTATTTATGCACAGCCAGGCTAATGGCGATGCAAATACAGTAGATTTAAGAGATGGTACTGGCGAAGAAGGTCCTAGTACTGTTCCTGCTCCGCATCCTAACTTAAGAAGAAAGAAATAACTACTTTTTGCTTATAATAAAAAAACCCTCCCTTTTTGTGGAGGGTTTTTTATGTTATCCTTAACTAGGCTCGTTTGGCAGGTTTATTTTTTCCTTCCATATTTGCTTTAAAATAGTAACTTTGCCCACTTTTATGAGAATATTCGCAGCCTTTTTGATGATATCTTTTTTTGCCTTGGGTGCCTGCTCTAAGTTTAGCAAGGTGCAAAAAAGTAAAGATTATGAGTATAAGCTAAAAATGGCTAACCAATATTATGAAGCTAAAAAGTACCACTACGCACAACAGCTTTACGAGGAGTTGTTTCCTGTATTCAGGGGTACAGATCGATTTGAAGATCTTTATTATAAATATGCTTTTTGTGCATATTATCTTAAAGATTATTTAAGTGCAGAAAATTTGTTTAAATCTTTTGTAGAAGTATTTCCAAATAGCAAGAAGTCAGAAGAGATGGACTATATGCGGGCATATACTTACTACAAACAATCGCCCAAGTTAGAGCTGGATCAGACCAATACGGCAAAAGCTATTGGTTTTATGCAAACTTTTATCAATACCCATCCTGGGTCTCCACGTAATAAAGAGGCGGCAGAAATTATAGATAAGTGCCACGTTAAGATGGAGTTGAAAGAAGAACGGAATGCGGCATTATATTATAATGTTGGTCAGTACAGAGCGGCTGCGGTAGCTTATACCAACCTGATGAATGAATTTCCAGATTCTGAAAAAAGTGATCAGTATAAGATTTTGGTGATAAAATCATATTTTCAGTTTGCCGAAATGAGTGTTGATACAAAAAAAGAAGAGCGTTTTGAAAAGGTGATGGCTGAGAGTAATGATTTTATTGACAGATTTCCGGAAAGTAAGTATTTGAAAGAAGCAGAAAAGTATCTAAATTTATCGACTAATAATATTAAAACGCTGAAAAATGAGCAGGTTAAGAAGACAACTTAGTGCAAGTACTACCAATGTGGTTGAGACTAAAAACCTTTCTGATATTAAGGCTAAAACAGGTAATCTGTATGAGTCTATTGCTATTATAGCAAAAAGAGCAAATCAGATTAATATAACCTTAAAAGAAGAGCTGCACAATAAGTTAGAGGAGTTTGCCAGCCATACTGATAGTTTGGAGGAAATTCATGAAAATAAAGAGCAGATTGAAATTTCTAGAGCTTATGAGCGTATGCCCAACCCCGCTTTGTTAGCTACTGCCGAATTTATGGATGACAAAGTATATCATCGACGCAACGAGGATAATTTATTTAGCTAATTAACATATTTGTTGGCTAAGCGACGGACAATCATCCGTCGCTTTTTTATTTTCGTTAATTAAGGTATTAGTTTTGAAGACCAGGCGCTGCATTGCTATTGTGGCGTACAAGTGTGCGACGCAAGAATGCCGGGCTTTGTACCCATGTTGGTAAACTAATTATTTCAACGATATAACCAGTGGCAGCACTCTTGCGACGCTCCTTTCAACTGTAGTACTGCTATGTGGCGTATTAAATGAAAAGATTTAATTTTATTACATGCTAAAGGGAAAGAAAATATTATTAGGAATTACAGGAAGTATTGCAGCCTATAAAGCCATTATGCTGGTGAGAGAACTGGTAAAAGCCGGCGCAGAAGTTAAAGTAGTAATGACGCCTGCTGCAAAAGACTTTGTTACTCCGTTAACATTATCAACCCTTTCTAAAAATGTGGTTTTGGCAGATTTGTTTGATGCTGACAGTTGGGCCAACCATGTAATGTTAGGCCGTTGGGCCGATGTAATGCTGATTGCCCCATTAACCTGCAACACACTTGGCAAAATGAGCTATGGGTTGTGTGATAATTTATTACTGGCAATTTATCTTTCAGCAACTTGTCCGGTAGCGGTTGCACCAGCAATGGATGAAGATATGTGGCACCATGCCACTACCAAAGAAAACTTAAAACGCTTACAAGCACATGGTGTAGCCGTAATACCGGTTGAAAAAGGAGAACTGGCAAGTGGCCTTTTTGGAGATGGACGTATGGCAGAACCTACCTCAATAATAGCTTTTATTGAGCAACATTTTTTTTTAGAAAAAGACTTACAGGGTAAAACAGCCATTGTAACAGCAGGGCCAACCTATGAGCCGCTAGATCCGGTTCGTTTTATAGGTAATCACTCATCTGGTAAAATGGGCGTTGCCATTGCAGATGAGCTGGCCCGTCGTGGTGCTGCTGTAACATTAATTTTAGGACCATCGGCATTAAAACCAACACATAGTGCTGTTAAACTACAAAAAGTGCAAACTGCTGAACAGATGTATGAAGCAGCATTGACGGCATTTGAAAAAGCAGATATTGCAGTAATGTCTGCTGCAGTAGCAGATTATAGCCCTGCCTTAAAAGCCCCGGAGAAAATAAAAAAAACCGGAGATAGCTTACAGATAGAGCTGATAAAAACAAAGGATATTTTAAAAAGCTTGGGTGCTGTAAAAAATACCAAACAATTACTGGTAGGGTTTGCCCTTGAAACGAATAATGAAAAAGAGTATGCGCTTGATAAATTGAACCGCAAAAATGCCGATATGATTGTTTTAAACTCTTTAAATGATGAAGGCGCCGGGTTTGGGCATGACACTAACAAAATAACCATATTTGAAAAAGAAGGGAAGGAGTTTGCTTATGAACGCAAACCAAAGCAACAAGTGGCCCGTGATATCGTTGATAGAATAGTAAAAATGATATATGCGTAAATATATTCTTGTACTTGTTTTATTAATTGGTGGCAGTAATTGGATACTGGCCCAAGAACTGGAAGCACGTATTACAGTAAATGCCCAAAGAGTAAGCACACAAGTAGATCGTAAGATATTTCAGACATTACAAAACTCGCTGAACACCTTTTTAAAAAACAGGCGCTGGACAAATGATAAGTACCAGGCCAATGAGAAAATAGTATGCAATTTTTTCTTAAACATAAGCGAGGTTGTTGATAACAACATTTTTAAAGCAGCCCTTACCATACAAGCTGCCCGGCCGGTGTATAACTCTAATTACGAAAGCCCTCTGGTAAATTTTATTGATGAGTTTGTTTCCTTTCGATATGTAGAATACCAACCCATTGAGTTTAATGAAAACAGGGTGAGTGGCAACGATCCACTGGTATCTAACCTTACTGCGGTGCTGGCTTACTATGTGTACATAATTTTAGGTATGGATTATGATTCTTATGCGCTGAGGGCAGGCGATCCTTATTTTCAGAAGGCATTGAATATAGTAAACAATTCTCCGGATGGACGTGAAATTACAGGTTGGAAAATGAGTGACGGACTGAGAAACCGATATTTTTTGGCAGATAACCTTACAAATAGCCGGTATGCATTAATACATGATGCTATTTACAGTTATTTCAGGCTGGGGTTGGATGTGATGTATGATAATGAAACTGAAGGACGAACTGCCATAATAAACACACTTAATTTTTTAAATAATATTAATACTGAAACGCCCAATACTATGGGCCTGCAGTTTTTTTTCCAAGGCCGCTCAAGTGAGTTAATAGGTGCTTTTAAGAAATCTTTACCCGATGAAAAAAGCAGGGTACGTGAATTACTTATTAAATTAGATCTCTCCAGTGCTAACAAATACAGCCAGGAATTGAAATGATGCGAAGCTACCTGACCATACTTATAATAATTCTGACAACGGCCGCCTGCAGCAATACTGATAAAATTCCGGCAGACGTTATTCCTAAACAACAGATGGAAACTATACTGTGGCAATTGCTGCAAACAGATGAGTTTTTAAACAGTTACGTGTTGAAGGATTCTGCCACGAATGCTGATAAAGAACGTATGCAGCATTACAATGAAATTATGAGGTTAAATAGAACCACACAGCAGGAGTTTAAAAAGAGTTACGATTACTATATGGCACATCCTTCTGTTAGTAAAGCCATGTTCGACTCAATAAGTGCCAGAGGTAACCGCCAACGCACAGAGGGTTTTAAGCCCAAAAACAAACCCGTTATTGCCAATTGATTTACTTTTTGCAATAGGGTTGGCTTTCTTACTTTTACAATTATAAAATTGTCCGAAATATGAATAAGGTTGTAGCCAATGCAGCTGCTGCATTACATGACATTAAAGATGGCGCCACCATTATGCTGGGAGGTTTTGGATTATGTGGCATACCAGAAAATTGTATAACAGCATTGGTATCAAAAGAAGTTAAAAACCTTACTTGTATTTCTAATAATGCGGGGGTAGATGAATTTGGGCTGGGTTTGCTTTTAAAAACGAGGCAAATAAAAAAAATGATGAGTTCTTATGTGGGCGAAAATGAAGAGTTTGAACGCCAACTACTCAGTGGAGAATTGGAAGTTGACCTGATACCACAAGGCACATTGGCAACCCGTATACATATGGCAGCAATGGGCATACCCGCTTTTTTTACACCAGCTGGTGTTGGCACTGAGGTGGCTAATGGAAAAGAGCAACGCAATTTTAATGGAAAAGAGTATTTAATGGAATATGCACTGCATGCCGATTTTGCACTTGTAAAAGCTTGGAAGGGAGATACTATGGGTAACCTGGTATTTAGAAAAACTACCCGAAATTTTTCTACCTCTATGGCAAAAGCCGGTACCATAACTATTGCAGAAGTAGAAGAGTTGGTAGAACCCGGTAAGCTAGACGCCGATGATATACATGTGGCAGGTATTTATGTGCACCGCATATTTAAAGGTGCCCACTATGAAAAAAGAATAGAACGTAGAACCGTGCAGATAAAAAAATAGCAAATAGTTGTAATTGTAGTTTGATACATTAAGTTGAATAAAGCGTTACTGCTGAAGAGTGCGACGCAACAGCTGTTGCAACACACTTTACTGCTGGTAACAAAATAATTACTCAATCATTTTTTATGGCATTAGATAAATATGGTATTGCAAAAAGAATAGCGCAAGAGCTGCAGAATGGTATGTATGTAAACTTGGGTATTGGCATTCCTACACTGGTGGCAAACTACATACCCGCAGGTATGAGTATTATGTTACAAAGTGAGAACGGGATGTTGGGCATGGGGCCTTATCCTGTTGAAGAAGCTATTGATGCCGATTTAATTAATGCCGGTAAAGAAACTGTTACTGTTTTACCAGGAGGTGTTTTTTTTGACAGTGCAGAAAGTTTTGGAATGATACGTGCCGGTAAGGTAGATCTTACCGTTTTAGGGGCCATGGAAGTAAGCGAGACTGGCGATATTGCTAACTGGAAAATTCCAGGAAAAATGGTAAAGGGCATGGGCGGTGCAATGGATTTGGTGGCCAGTGCTAAAAATATAATTGTGGCAATGCTGCATACCAATCCAAAAGGCGAATCAAAATTGTTGCCTCAATGTAATTTGCCTTTAACAGGTATTAAATGCGTAAAAAAAATAGTTACAGAAATAGCTGTGCTGGCAGTTACCAGTAATGGGTTTGAATTGTTAGAACGGGCACCCGGTGTAAGTGTTGATGAAATTAAAAGTAAAACAGCGGGTAAATTAATAATAAACGGTACTATACCAGAAATGAAATTATAATGAAACCAGCAGTGTTGCTTTGTGCAACAGCTGTTGCGTCGCACACTTGTGCAATAAAAGCACTACGCAGCCTTTTTAGTCAATTAAATTATTTTTTACTGCAAAAAACACAAGCCCTGCAGTATTTTTTGCGCCAAAGCGCTCCATTAAACGGTCTTTAATAGATTCTACGGTACGTGCACTTACTTCCAGTTTTTGAGCAATTTCCTGAGCGGTAAACTCCATACAGATGTATTTAATCACATCCCGCTCACGGTCGCTGATAGTAATTTCGTGGGTAAGATTGGGGGCTGCTTTTTGTTTGTTATGCGATTTTTTTAGCAAGATGCGGTTTACAAAATTATTAAGGTAATACCCCTTGGCCATTACTTCTAAAATAGCTTGTTTTATTTCCTGTGGCTCTGCACTTTTTAATAGGTACCCATTAGCGCCTACTTCCATCATATGGCTAACGTAGCGCTCATCTTCAAACATGGTTAGGCAAATAATATGAATTTGAGGAAACTGTTTGGCCACATATTTAGTGGTTTCAATGCCATCTTTCTGGGGCATTCTTAAATCCATCAGTATAACATCAGGTAATGTGGCATCCGGAACTTGTAAGGCATCTATCAATTCCTGGCCATTTTCAGATTCAATAATAAACTCAATATTAGGGTAGGGGCGTAATGATAAAATTACTCCTTTCCTGAATATTTTATGATCATCAGCAATTGCTACTTTTATTACTCCCATAGGTGTGAAGTGATATTGGAAATGCTAAAATAAGCATTATAAACGTAGAAAAACACAATTACTTGTGTAAAAGCCTATTGTACTTCATTGGGTTCCCGGTTCAGGTCAATTGTAACCTTGTAATAGGTTTGCGAAGCATCTTTTTCAAAGAAGATACCAGCATTTAATAGCTTTAAACGGCTTTGAATATTTTTTAAACCAAGGCCCACTGCGCTTTTGTTTAATTTTTCAAAATCGGTTTGTGTAAGTCCACGCCCATCGTGGTGTAAGCGTAAAAAAAACCGTTCTCCATTAATGTTTTGAGTTACATGAATAAAGCTGGAATTACTATGCTTTAAAACATTGTTTACCAGTTCTTGTAAAACTCTGAATAATATCAGTTCTTGTTCGGGTTTCAATCGTTCACGGTAATCATGAAAACGGCAACTGGCATTAATACTACCACTACCGCTTATTTTCTGAAAAAGGTCGTTCACAGCACTCTCTAATCCGAAATTTTTTAGGGTGGGCGGCATCAGGCTATGAGAGATATTACGTATCAGTTGAATGGTATCGTCAATAATTTGCTTGGCATTGTAAATACTTTGCAATTGGGTAGCCTTATCCAGGTTTACCAGATTTTCATTCAGGTAAAGGCGGGCCGTGGCTAAAAGAGGTCCGGCATCATCGTGCAGGTCTGCTGCCAGGCGTTGCCGTTCTTCTTCTTGTAGCTTAATAGAAGCGTTTAACAACATGCGCTGTTGTTCTTGCTCCATATGTTGCAATGTTTGCTGGTAGCGAAAAACTTTGCGTTGGTGGTAGGTAATAAAAAAAACAATACCCACTACCAGTATGAGCATGCCTACTGTGCCCAATGTAATCAGGAGGGCATAGTTTACGCCAGGGTTATTTATTTGCAGGAACAGCATTGGTGTAATTACAGGGTTTGGGTTTAGTTAATATAACGCTGTTTTTCTCAGATATTGTAACGGTTTTGCATGGTAAGGTTATTGGTTGTTTCTTTTTTCATGAAGAAGGCTATAGCGAAAAGGCTGTTTTTAAGGATGTTCAAAAAATAATTGATATTCCAAAAAGTATGCATCTCTGATGCGGTAAAACTTGAAGAGAATATAAATAAAAACAGAGTGCCGGCGAGGTATAAAAGTATTCCAACAATTATCCAAAACTGATAGCCTTCATATAAGAAAGATTCTCTGGTTTGGTTTACATTATCAACAAAATATAGTATACAATATATGAGAACAAGAAGTGATTCGATAGAAGCGGGCAATGTATCAAACTTTTGATTGCCCAGCTTAAAAATATAGTGAGAGATGCAAAAAATTATGAAAGCGGTACCAGAAAATAAAATAATTTTTTTAAAAAGAGCTGCAGATATGTTCAAATAAATAAAAGTAGTAAGAAAGAAAAATTCTAAAAAAGTAAAAATGCTTAAAACTGTGAAGTTTAAAACGGGGTATTGTTTAGCATTAAAGCTTATTAAAATGGTATCAGTAAGAAAAGAGGCTATTGTATATAAGAAAATTACCCGTAATTCTCTTTTTTTATTCCTTTTGAGAAACAAAAAATAGAAGATTACGGGTAACAAATGCGATGTATAACTTAGATATGTTAATAGTTCTTTCATTTTCAACTGGTGAGTCAAAAATAAACAAAACTATTAATAATCAAAATAATATAACTTGATTACTAACTAAAAATGCTGTGCCATATTTTTTCTAACCAACTCTCACCTTCTTCATCTGTGCGGATTCTGTCTGCAACAATAGCTTTTTTGGTTTCAAAGCTGCCAGCAGCATTTACAACAGTGTACTGTACCAGTGCTTTTCCAAATTCATCAACACCTACATAAACCAATGTTTTGTCACCAGCTTCGTTATATGCATTGTAAAAACGAATACCTACACAACCGGGTTGTGCCAGCACTTGGTCAATAATGTTACGGCCAATGTAATAAGCTTTAACATCGGTAGGGTTTGCTACCTGATAGTCCTTAACCATTTGCGCCCCTAGTTCGTGGCTGATTTCCTCGCCTACTAACCGGAGGTCCTTTTTTTGTAGTTCAGTCTTGGTCATTTTTTGTACTTTTTTGGGCGGTTTAAGAGATACTTTGCGATGTGAATTACCTCCAAAAAAAAAGCGCAGCCAATGGCAAAAAGCTGTTACAAAAAGCCTTAGATTGCAGTAAATTATTGATTATAGGGCTTTCCCGCCGATTTTCTTAGAAATAATGCGGGGTGAAAATACGAAAGATTACGATATGTAAATAGTATTTTTACGGTCTCTGGAATAGTAAATTTCCAGAATATTGTATAGTGATATTCACATATGTGGATAAGCTGAGCGCCTAAAAAAGAAAATTTGAGCTTTTGGCTGGATTTTAAAAACGGGGACTTATCAAAGCTTTATTGAGACTATGAAATTTTTGGTTGCCTGATACGTTTAATGAAGCTCTATGGTGAATGGGTAGTGTAAAAAAGAAGAAGTTGACTGATACGGGATTTACGCTGGTCTTTACTAAGGATTTGGAAATTTTTTTACTGGACGGTAATGGACATTGGATGGTTTGAGGTTGCGATTCCATTATCAAATCAACTTCTGGTACAAATGTAGTTGAGTATGTAACTGTTAACAAGAGCATAACTGCTGAATTTTAGGTATACAGTATTTACAAGCAGTTGCGTAAAATAACGAAAAAAATGCATCGTAAGTTTACGAAACCTCTTTGATGACGAAGAAAATATTGTTTTAAATGTGCTGAATATGGATTATGCTGTACAAGTGAGTGACACAACCGGAGTTGAGCAGCGTTACGATGCTTGCAAACAAAAAAACGATTGATTAGAATATTATAGTAACCAATATCTACATCCTTATGAGTGTTGAATTACAAATTAAAGTTTCGATTGCTGACGATCACAAAATTTTCAGAGACGGCATTAAAATGGCGTTGAAGAATAAAGAATACCTGAAAATTTTATGGGAGGCTGAAGATGGCAAAGACCTGATGCATAAAATGCAATTAAAAAAACCGGATGTTCTTTTAATGGACATACGGATGCCCGAAGTGGATGGCATTAATGCCATACCCCTTTTGCGCAAAGAGTACAGCGATGTGAAAATTATTGTACTTACCATGTACGATGACCAGGAAATGATTAGCAAAATGATGGAGCTGGGTGCCAACGCCTATCTTACCAAAACCACAGACCCCGAAGAAATTTACCAGGCCATTCTTACCTGCATGAACGACGATTTTTACTTTAACGATATGGTGAATAAAGCCGTTTTGAGCAAACTGCAAACTAAACGGCAGGTACGTCAATTCTATCCCAATCCTGTTAAGTTTAACGAAAAAGAAATTCGCATTTTAAAACTGCTGGCCGAGGATAAAACAACCGAAGAAATTTCTAAGGAAGTTTTTTTAAGTCCACGAACCATAGAAACCATTCGGCAGAATATGAAAACTAAAGTAGGTGCTAAAACCATTGCTGGTTTAATAATGTATGGTATGCGTAATAAGTTGTTAGATTAATGGGTTACCGGCATTGGTAACTCCGGTTAAACAGCCGTTGCGTCGCACCCTTCAGCAGCACAGCAATATTTACAAATTATTTCAACAGCTACTTTTTGTAGCTGTTTTTGTTT
>REAR01000255.1 GCA_004295245.1 Sphingobacteriales bacterium
GATTTGCATATTAAAAACAACGATTTAATTGTAGGCACCCAAGGCCGTAGTATTTATATATTAGATGACTTAAGCGTGGTGCAACAAATAAATAATACTATTGCAGGTAACAGCTTGCATATATTTCAACCGGCACCGGCTTACCGCATGCAGGGCCGTGGTGGCTTTTTTGGCCGTGGCGGACAAGCACTGCGTAACGCCGGCATGAACCCACCCAATGGAGTGGCCATTTCTTACTATCTGAAAGAAGTAACTGACTCAACCAAACTTACAGTAACTGTACTAGATAAAAACCATAGCGTTATTAAAACCTTTGCAACAGATAGTAAAGAAAATAAGATTGATATAAACAGCGGCCTCAATCAGTTTGTGTGGAATATGAATTACCCCGATGCAGAACGAATACCCGAAGGCATGATTATTTGGAACGGTAATGTAAACGGCCCCAAAGCAATACCCGGCACCTATTATGCCCGTTTTAAAACAGGTAAAGACTCAGCAGAAATTTCGTTTACAATTATTGCAGACCCCAATTACAAAGTAAACCAGCAAGAGTACGAAGAGCAACTGAGCTTTTTGTTAACGGCCCGCGATAAGTTTTCTGAAACATTAAAAACGCTTAAAGGCATTAAAGACCTCCGCAGCCAAATGAGTGATTATACCGGCCGTCTGGGTAAAGATTGTCCGAAAGAAGTAAAAGACCAGGCCGATGCTATTAATAAAAAAATTACAGCTGTTGAAGAAGCGCTGCACCAAACCAAAGCCAAGAGCGGACAAGATGTATTAAACTACCCCATCCGTTTAAACGACAAGCTGAGCAATGTATACGATAATGCTTTTTCTGGCAACGGTGCCCCCAGCAAACAAGTAAAAGAAGTGTATGCAGATATTAGTGCTAAAATTGACGCAGAAATTAATAAGTTTAAAGCAGTATTAAATACAGACCTGCCACAACTAAACCAAACAATACGGGAAAAACAATTACCCGTTATTGGTTTAAAGAAAGATTAAAAGACACCACTAAAAAATTAAAGCCCCGCTTTGGCGGGGTTTTTTATTTTGTTACCAGCATTAGGTTCTGTACGCAGCATCGTTGCGTCGCACCCTTGAACAGTTGATAATTAATTTTTCTGATTTGAAACGTTACTTGTCACAAATCCGGTCGGGGTTTGCAAAGAGCAATAATGCTTAACCGGAGTTACAAATGCCGGCTACCAACATTACTTTATTTTATTAAACGCATCTATGCCGCATTGCAGCCACGCAGCATACTCATTAATATCTGGCGTATAACCCACTGGCAGGGTTAATAATTTTTCGTTGGCAGTAATAGCCACA
>REAR01000256.1 GCA_004295245.1 Sphingobacteriales bacterium
ATCATCCACTTTTCCTGTAATGGCTGCAAGGGCTGCTGTAAGCGGAGAAACTAAAAAAGTTCGAGCACCCGGACCTTGCCGTCCTTCAAAATTTCGGTTAGAAGTTGAAACTGAATATTTTCCAGCAGGCACTTTGTCCTCGTTCATTCCTAAGCAAGCCGAACAGCCTGGCTCACGCAATTCCATGCCAGCTGAAGCCAAAATCTTATCAATTCCTTCGGCTTTAGCTTGTTTTTCAACTAATTTTGAGCCTGGAACTATCCAAACTTCCACATCAGATGCTTTTTGTTTGCCTTTCACAAAATCGGCTACGATGCGTAAATCTTCGATTCTAGAATTGGTGCAAGAGCCAATGAAAACATAATCAATGTTTTTTCCAACCATTTCTTGCCCTGCTTTCAAGCCCATATAATCCAAAGATTTTTTGAACGAAATCAATTCTGAAGGCGTAACTTCATTTTCAAAAGGTAATTTATCGGTAATTCCAACGCCCATTCCAGGATTAGTTCCATAAGTTATCATAGGTTGAATATCTTCGGCTTGAAAAGTATAAGTTTTATCAAAAGTAGCATCAGAGTCCGTAAACAAAGTTTTCCAATAAGCCATAGCTTTAGTCCAAGTTTCGCCTTCAGGAGCAAATTTCTTACCTTTCATATAATCGAAAGTTTTCTGGTCGGGAGCTATTAATCCGCCTCTAGCACCCATTTCTATGCTCATATTGCAAATTGTCATGCGAGCTTCCATCGAAAGTGCGGTTATTGCAGAACCACAAAATTCTATAAAATATCCAGTTCCGCCAGCGGCAGAAATTTTTGAAATTACATATAATACAATGTCTTTAGATAAAACACCTTTGCCCAAAACGCCATTAATTTCTATTTTCATGGTTTTGGGTTTGTATTGTAAAATACATTGGGTTGCCAAAGTCATTTCTACTTCCGAAGTGCCAATTCCAAACGCTACAGTGCCAAAAGCACCATGAGTAGAAGTGTGGCTATCACCACAAACAATCGTCATTCCGGGTTGTGTAATGCCCAATTCTGGTCCAATTACGTGCACAATTCCTTGAAATTCATGACCTAAGCCATATAATTCAATTCCATACTCTTTGGTGTTTTCTGTAAGCTTATCAACTTGAAATTTAGAA
>REAR01000102.1 GCA_004295245.1 Sphingobacteriales bacterium
CGTATTTTAAAAACCTATTTGCCCGGCCCCTACACTTTTATTTTGCCCGCCAGCAAAGAAGTACCCAAACTATTAAAAAGTAAAAAAGATACTATTGGCTTACGGGTACCCGATAATAATATTGCCCGTGCTATTGTAAAAGAATTGGGCCATCCTATACTAAGTGCCACCCTGCCAGGTGAGATGGTGGAAGAATATACAGACCCTGAGATAATGCAAGAAAATTTTAAAAATCTTACCAATATAGTAGTGCACGGAGGTATTGGCGGTATGATTCCTTCGACCATTGTAGATTGCACCGGCGATGCGCCTACAGTAACCAGAGAAGGTTTAGGCGAATGGCCCTTTACAAACGAATAATTTTATTTTTATACCATGCTTACAGAACAACAAGCCTTTGATAGTTTTTTTAAACCCGGTCTTGAATTAGAGACTGCCCGTGTTTTGCTTAGAAAATTAGCACCTGTAGATGTAGCAGACCTGTTACCCCTTGTTCAGGATGCTACTGTATGGCAGTATTTTACCAAAGATCTTTCTGTATCGGGCGAATTAGAAGCATGGATAGCACAGGCTTTGCAAGCATTTGAGCAAAAAGCAAGGATGCCTTTTGCTATAATAGATAAAGACACTAAAAAATTAGTGGGATGCACCAGCCTTGGTAGTATTTCTTTTTTTGATAAAAGAATTGAGATTGGATGGAGCTGGCTAGCCAAAGAAGCCATGGGAGATGGTGTAAATATGAATGCTAAATTTTTATTACTTAGTTATGCTTTTGAGGCTATGCAGATGGAGCGGGTAGAAATTAAAACAGATAATTTAAACGAGCGGGCAAAAGCTGCCTTAGTTAAAATTGGCGCTTATGAAGAAGGGGTGCTGCGCAGCCATATGCAAATGCCCAATAACCGCCGCAGAGATAGTGTGTATTACAGCATTCTTAAAAGCGAATGGCCAGCCATAAAAGAATTAAAATTTAGCCGCATTATGTAATGCTTACCTAATTGTTTGTTAAGGCAAAGGTATTTACAGGTGCATCATGTACATTTAAAATAATTTTCCATTCGCCGCCTTGTTGTTGCATTGCTAAAGAAACCTGTAGTTTTTTTGCAAACCGGTTTGCAGGCAATAAATCAAAAGGGATGATGGTATGAGTATTGGTGGGCTCTGGTGTTTCAAAGCGTCCATTTAGTATAATGGGCTTATCGTTCTCCATCCGGATAATAGTATTTTTTATCTGGCTGAATAATTCTTTAAACCTTTTTCGGCTTTCCTCAAAACTATTGCTACTGTATAGCACTGCCTGCCATTGAACAGCCTGATTGGAATGCATGATGATTTTGCAAGATATTGCGCCGGGAATAAGAACCGTAGACTGGTAGGTACTAAGCTGTCCATTTTCATGCAACAGGTTGCCTTTTATTGTACCAAACTGGTTACCGTAATCTTGCAACACAGTTTCTATGGCCTGATTTGTTTTATTAGAGAAAACACCTTGTGCAAAATTAGCAATAGGTATTAAAAGAAAGGAAAGATAAAGAAGGCAGTTTTTCATAGGTAACTTCTTTGGCTGCTAACAAGATACTGCAGTTTTTGGTGTTAAGAAATAGAAAAACTACGTTGCGGCATTAATTTTGTTACAATAAAGCTTGTATAATTGCGTTGTTTTCAAGAAATTTATAAAACCAAAAACCAATATCAATGGAAAAAAGCAACATGTATTTTGATGTACAACAAACGCAAATTAATCGTGGTGTATATCGCCCCTCATCCAGCGTTTCCCAATTTGTAAAATTTTTATGGTGTATTGTATTGCAGGGTCACTCTCCTATTGAGAACCGTCCCCGTTATATGCGTCATCCCCGCTAATGCGGTTTAAAAATAATAGCACTTACCTCTGAAACCACAACGTTTGTGCTGGGCCCTTCTGCAAAGAAGGGCTTTTATTTTACCTGTACTTCATTGGCCCTGAGAACTCTTAAAAAGTTACCGCCCAATATTTTTGTAATATCTTTTTTTGTGTAGCCCTTTTCTAAAAGTGCCTTTGTAATTAAAGGGTAGGTTGTTACATCATCTAACTGACGGGGTAAAGAGTTGACGCCATCAAAATCGCTGCCCAAACCAACATGGTCTACTCCAACTAGTGTAACTATATAATCTAAATGGTCTAATAATAAGCTCATTGGGGGCCGCATAGCTGAAACTTCTTGCGGGTACTTGTTAAACAAATACACTTGTGCAAAATAGGGTTCTGGGTTTAGTTTTAGC
Source organism: Sphingobacteriales bacterium (assembly GCA_004295245.1). Classification (GTDB taxonomy): domain Bacteria; phylum Bacteroidota; class Bacteroidia; order Chitinophagales; family Chitinophagaceae; genus JACMLD01. Next base: position 2,263 of record REAR01000102.1, read on the forward strand.
ATTGAATCGTACTCATTACGGTGAAGAGCAAGAAAATCATTACTTCTTTTATCAAATGCTGCATCTAAAAAGCCTGAATAAAAGTTTAAATGAATAACGCCTCCATTTTTAGCAATGGCTTTAATCTGATCATCTTTAAGATTTCTGAGATGCGGACATAAACCATACACACAACTGTGAGATACCAGTACCGGCTTTGTAGTTACAGCCATCACATCCCAAAAAGTTTGTTCACCTACGTGGCTTAAATCTACCAGCATGCCCAGAGCATTCATTTTTTGCACTACTTGTTGCCCAAATGCAGTTAGTCCCTTATGCTTAAGTGAATCTTTCTTTGTGGTTTCATCTAATGCTGAGGTAGCCCAACTGGTTGAGTTGTTCCAGGTAAGCGTCATATAACGAGCGCCAAGATTATATAATGCTTCCAGTTTTTGTATATCATCTTCTATCATATGGCCCCCTTCTATACCAAACAATACACCTAGCTTTTTTTGTTTAACGGCTTTGCGCATCGTTCTTGTGTCAAAGCTGGTCATCATAGTGTGCGGGTTACGTTTTAGCCATGCCATTACTGTGTCTATTTCCCGGTTGGCCCATGCATAAGGTTTTGTTTGGTTACCATCGCACCATATTGAAAAGAATTGTACATCTACACCACCTTCTTTCATGCGCTGCAAATCAGAATGGGTAATTCCTTTTAATGACTGATCAAAGCTTACGCCCTTTTCTATAGCTGTTGTGGGAATATCATTATGAGTATCTATCAATATAGCTTTTGCATGAATCTTTCTATAAGACTGGGCAGCACAAAAAAGGGTTAGCAAAAAGAAAAAGCAGGTGGTGGCATACTTCATAATAATGTATTTACCGGTTAAATTACAAAAACTATGGGTACCACAATAAAGGTTAGCAGCAGTTATAAATTAATAATGCTTTATTTTTTTAGTACTGCCCAGCGCTGCTTTACTGTTGAAGGGTGCGACGCAACGGCTGTTGCTTATTGTTCATATGCTTACAAACTAAATAAACAACCCCGTAGAAACGGGGCTGTTCCACTTTCAACCAAATTAGTGAGAAAACTTTTTTGCTGATTAATACTTTAATACGACGTTTAGAAATTGTGTAGGTTACAATTATTGTGTAGTGCTTTACAAAAGGCGAAAACAGGATAAGTATAGGTGTAATAAAAAGCCCCACCAACAATGATGGGGCTTTTCCACTTTCCAACAAAACCTAGAGAGACCGTTTACAATTTTTTTGCTTTCTTATATACAATCCATTCGTTGCCGTTGGATTGCAGGGTTATTTTTTGATCAGCATTTTCTACAGTAATAAAATAATTGCTGTTACTTTCTGTGGCAAATTCAAATAAATCACTAATCCAATAATCGGCATAATCTCTTTTTAAATCAACCTGTAAGCCAATGGGCAGTTCTGTTGATAAAAGGTTTTTACTTACGCCAATCATTTCACCATCCGCAGTGTAATACGCTTCCATTACCTGATTGTTAAGTGTAAATGCCGCTTTTATATAGTTATTGGTTTTAGAAAACACTACATTTTGAGCTGTGGCAAACTCTTGTTTAAAAGAAGTTTGTACTTTATCATTTACTGTATTGCTATTATTAGCAAAAGCTGTGTTGGTAATTATAAAGGCACCCAACACCAGGCCTATCATCAACTTTTTCATTTATATTTTTTTAAAAAATTATTTTATACTGTATCTGACGCTATTAAGCGCTTTAGGTTACAAGCCCTATTTAATTGTTTTATGAACGGTTATTGTGCCGCTACCAGTGGCTTTCAATATTAATTTACCTTTATTTGCAGCAGTAGTTATATAATAATATACATCGTTACCGCTGCTATATTCCACTACGTCTTCCACCATATCTGTATTGTATTTTTTTGTCAGCTCTTTAATTACCATTATAGGCAATTGATTTAATGATATGGTACGGGCAGTACCAATATAATCGCCCGTAGTAGAAAAATATGCTTGTACGCTTTCGTTATTAAGTACAAAGCTTGCTTTGTAAATGCCCTCTTCTGCAGAAAGCACCTCCCAGGTTACGTTCTTTACTTGTGTAAATTCTCTTTTAAAGGCCTCTTTTACAATATAGCCGGGGTCCTTTTTATCAGCAGCGTAAGAAGTATTACCTGCTAATACAATAGCGGCAAATGCCATAGTTACTAAAATCTTTTTCATAAAAAATAAGGTCTAATGTTTAACAATATTTGATTTGTTTGATAGGACAAAACTATATCCACACTGCGCTTTTAAAAAGCAATTGTCAGCCAACTGCAGTTTTTAACCGGCCAATTGCATTAAAGCGGGTTTAAAAGATATTTTGTTGCCTTGCTATATACGACGATGCAAAAGTATTTTTGTTACAATCACCAATCAAGCAATACTTGATTAGTGGCTAATAACATTAATAATGGCTAAAAAAAAGCGAGTTTAGTTTACTGTTCAATTTTCAAAATTTGCTATAATACATAACAGGTAAGGGTTTCAAGCGTTTTTTATTAACTTGTTTATTGCAGGTTAACATACCGTTAAATTAAGGCAATGGATTTTTTTGTTTTCATTTTTACTGCAATCCACTGAATGCTTATATAATAACATGTAACTTGTAAACACATTATGGTTTATGAATTATCTGGCACATGCATACCTGTCTTTCAATAACCCGGCTGTATTAACCGGCAACCTCATCAGCGATTTTGTTAAAGGCAAAAAGCAATTTGAGTTTGAAAGCGATATACAAAAAGGTATACAATTACACCGTGCCATTGATAGTTTTACTGATGAACATCCTGCCAACCGAAAAGCAAAAGAAATTTTCAGGCCGGCATACCGGTTGTATAGTGCTGCCTTTGTAGATGTGGCCTACGACCATTTTCTGGCAACAGACCCCAGCCATTTTACCGATAACTCATTGGCACAATTTGCTGCACACAGCTATGCACTTTTGCAGCCATTCTCATCAGTGTTCCCCAATAAATTTAAAGCCATGTTTCCCTACATGCAATCTCAAAATTGGCTCTATAATTATAGGCTTACTTATGGCATTGAAAGAAGTTTTCAGGGCATTACCCGGCGGGCCGCATATATTTCAGATTTTGAAACAGCATTCGTACTTTTTAACAAGCACTATCAAGAGATTAAAGGCTGCTACGATATTTTTTTTCCGCAACTTTATAGTTTTTCTCAAACAACTTATCAAAAGCTACTTACCCACACTTCTTAAGACAGAATAAACGGCGCAATTTTTCGTTTTATCCCTATCCAGAAACTATATTTTATGAAAACCTTTGTATTCACCTTATTCATCATTTCCTGTTTTTTAAGTGGCTCGGCCCAAAACGAACGCTATAATTATCCCGATGCCTTTTATTTTGTAAAAGAAGTAACCCTCACCCCAGGTGAAAGCGGAAATTTTAAATTTAATCTGTCAGTTAAAGAAAACCCTTCCGATAATCTTTCTAAAGTGAGAATTTATGCGGTGCAGGTAAGATCTGAAAAAGAAGATATTATAGGCAACACATTGGTTTATGCCAATGCTTCAGGCACCACAGAAAAAACATATACCGTAGAAGGCAGTATTCATCCCGAAGCAAAAAGAATTTGGCTATATGTTGCCGTAAATGGTAATGGTAATTTCTATTTTGACAATATTGAATACTTCAATAGCACTGCTACTGGCTGGCAAGCCGTAACGCTTCAAAATAACTCATTTGAAGATGCTGGTAAAAACCTGCTCAAAGGTTATTATGTAAGTAAAAAGTCCGTGCCGCAATTGCAGGTAAATAGTAGCAGCCATTTTGCAACCCATGGCAAAAATAGTTTGCATGTATTTACAGCCGGCATGAAAGCCGTGGCAGCACTGGCAAAAGCAGAAGCCATTACTGCAGATTATTAAAGTATGGTAACCAACTGCAGTAACAGTAGCAACATTGTTGCGTCGCACACTTCAACAGTAAGTTACATATAGGCAGTGGGTTTACGGCAGGCTGCTTAGCAACTCTTTTATTAGGGTTTCAATATAGTCTCTTACTTTATTAAAATCGGCAGGTTCCATGTGCTTGGGGTCGGGTATTTGCCAGTCAATAAATTGTTTAGCCGGCATCCAGGGGCAGGCATCTCCACAGCCCATAGTTACCACCACATCAAAGGGTGCAAAAGCCTCCACTTCCTGTAAAGATTTGCTTTCGTGTGTACTTAAATCATAGCCCAACTCCTTCATAGCTGCAATAGCCTTAGGGTTTACAATACCGCTGGGTTTACTGCCAGCACTATATGCCTGCACACCGTTGCCACCATGTATAATGGCAAAAGCCTGACTCATCTGGCTACGGTTACTATTTTCTACACAAACAAAAAGTAATTTTTTAGGCTCCATATCGCTTGTATTACTGGCTGCAAAATTGCGCTAAAAAAACATTGCTTAGTGATTTTTAATTATAAATTAATAATACCACAAAACGTAAGTTTAAGATCATTCAATTCAGTAGTAGCTATTTTTGCATGGTTCATCATAAAAAAAATTATATGAGAAAGCTACTTCCATTTGCCGCACTGGTAATAATAACTGCCAGTTCTTGCATAAGCCAGAAAAAATTTAAAGCAGCACTGGCTAGATATGAAGCATTAAATACAACCTATACCCAATTGCAAAGCACCCTTAAAAAGTGTGAAGATGATAAAACCGAATTGAACCGGAAACAAACTGGCCTAGAAGCAGAAATATCAGGACTCAATAAACAAATAGGCTTCTTAAAAGAAAATAATACTCAAGCACTCCGGCAACTGCAAGATCTCTCTGTCATCTCTTCGCAACAAGCAGAAAACATTAAAAAATCGCTAGAAAATATTGGGGCAAAAGATAATTACATACAAACACTGCAAGAATCTATGGCCAGAAAAGATTCTTTAAACATGGTATTAGTAATGAATTTGAAAGGGGCCATCGGAAATATGGAAGATGAAGACATTAATATTAAAGTAGATAAAGGCGTTGTTTATATTGATATTTCGGACAAGCTTTTATTTAAAAGTGGCAGTTATGATATTACGGATAAAGCAAAAGATGTATTAGGAAAAGTTGCCACAGTATTAAAAAACCAACCCAATATAGAATTTATGGTAGAAGGACATACTGATAGTGCACCGTTTGCCAAAGGTATATTGGCAGACAACTGGGATTTAAGTGTAAAGCGTGCCACATCTGTAGTAAGAGTTTTACAAAAACAATATGGCTTAGACCCCACCCGTATGGCTGCTGCCGGTCGTGGCGAGTTTAAACCAGTTACAGATAATAGCAGCCCTGAAGGCAAGGCTACCAACCGCCGCACCCGTATTGTAATTCTGCCACAACTCGACCAGTTTTTTAAACTACTGGAACCCGGCAAATAAACAACCTCTTTTATAAAAACAAGCGGCCAAAACCGCTTGTTTTTATTTGGTAACTTCACACACATGAAAATAGTATTATTTGCCAGCCTGTTATTTTATAATATGCATGTATTTGCACAACAACCAGACCTGCTAAAATTTTACTATAAAAAAGAGGTAGTACTGCAATTAAAAACAATTGGCAACAACCCGGCACCTGTTCTTATTATAAAAAAACAATGGTTGCAGGAGGGAGAAAGCTTGCGATTGGTTTACAAATGTGCCAGCAAGCACCCTGGTTGGGTGCGCAGTTTTCAATGGGCTGTTAATGAAAACGAGCTGGTAACAGAAAAAACATTTAATACCGATGAAGGCACTTATACACTTTTGTTTAAAGACTATAAAGAGGCATTAATAAAAAACGGCAAGTTGCTGCTTTATACCATACAACAACCCCCACAAGAAGGCGGCCCCAGCGGTATACGATTACAACGCTTTTTAATATGCCAATTGATTCTTGAGTAAATTGCACCATGCCACGAAAATTTATTTTTTTAGTAAACCCTATTTCTGGTACCCGTTCTAAACAATCTTTACCAGAATTAATTAATGCTGCTGCTAAAGAACATAAAACCTACACTATTATTTTGCCAACTGTTGCCAGCGGCAACTATCAATTTGTAAAACAGCGTATACAAGAAGAAGGTTTTACAGATGTAGTTATTTGCGGGGGAGATGGATCTGTAAACCAGGTGATAGAAGCTTTAAAAGAAACCGCTGTTAATTTTGGTATTGTACCCATGGGTTCTGGCAATGGTTTGGCATTAAGTGCAAAAATACCCAAGGCATTAACCAAAGCAGTTACATTGGCATTTACCGGCATGGCACACCAAACAGATGCCTTTTATATAAATAATAGTTTTAGCTGTATGCTTTGTGGTATTGGGTTTGATGCAAAAGTGGCACATGATTTTGCACAACAAAAAAAACGTGGCCTGGCTACATATACCAAACAGTCTATCAAAAATTTTTTTACTGCACGCCCTTATAGTTTTTTACTGCAATGGGGTGAGCATGAATTACAAACAGCAGCTTATTTTATAAGTGTTGCCAACAGTAATCAGTTTGGTAATAATGTTACTATTGCCCCCAAGGCCAGCCTGAGTGATGGCTTGTTGGATATTGTGGTGGTGCAACGCATGCTGAAAGCGCAATTACCATTGGCACTGCTGCAACAATTAACCACCGGCACACCCATGGCTACCAGCAAAGCATTGAAAAAAAGTGGCGTGCTGTATTTTCAAACAGATGCCCTGACTATTAAAAACATTGATAATGCCCCATTGCATGTGGATGGCGAGCCCCGTGAAACTGAAAAAAAATTTGCTATTAAAATAATACCTGCTTGTTTTAAGCTAATACAGCCGGCTGTTTAATTGGGTAATGGCTGCGTAATGCACTACTGCACACGGGTGCGACGCAACGATGCTGCTATTTTGATACTGTTGGTAACCCAACTAATTTTTTATAGATACTGTGTCTGCATTATTTATTAGTGCACTAAAACCGGGATACACGCTACTGTTAATTTCATTATCCAGCGATGCCTTAATATCAATTTTCTCGTGCTGGGTTAAATGAAAATTAAGTGCGGCGCGGCTTTCTTTCTTATTGGTATCGTACTGAAATGTTAGCTTATAAAAGGGTTGTTGCAGCAATTGCTGCGAGAGGCTTACCAGGTTATCTTGTGTATACTCCTGCATTTTATACCAGTTAAACTGCAGCAACAACATGGGCTTGGTAATCAATTCTGAGATTGCTTCAGATTCAAAAGGGCTATCCCACGCACCCACTTTTCTGTCTCTTATTTGAATGAGTAAAATGCCGCTTGTATTTTCATCAATCCATTTTTTAAATACATCTACAAACCGCAGTGCAATTTCTTGTCCAAAATTATCACGCAAGCCTGCATCCATTACATCTATCACCGGAGTGGAGGGTAACCATACATTGGGCAACACATACGGAAAAGTGGCATTCATTCTAAGTGCCGTTAATAGCCGTAGGTTCATTGGATTTTGTAGTGTGAACATAGAGGCAAAATCTACCACATCAGCATCCGGCGCAACACTCAGGGTGCTGTCGTGCACAGGCTTCATTAAAAAACGCATGGGTTGTGTGCCAATAACCAGTTTACGGCCATCTCTGGTAATAACAGCATTAAACAACATTAAAGGCACTGCTGCTTTTTTTTCAAGTGGAGCAATGTCTTTTAATTGTTTATTTAGCAGGCCACGTGTATTTTCTGAAAGCTTTTGTTCAAAAGCATAGCCGCGGTCTTTTATATAAGAATATTCTCCCACCTTAAACCGTTGTGCAGGCGATGCCAGATCTCGGGCTACAAAGGAAGAGAACGTTGCATTGAGCAGATCTTTTGAAATATCATTTACATACATAGGGTGTTGCAGGTTAATAGAAGGTATTTGTTTTTTTTGCAACGCCAGCTCTCTGAAATACGCTGCACCCAGCATGCCACCAGAGGCACCGGTAATCATAAATGTTTTATCCATCAGTTGGCCTTCACACAAACTATCTAAGCGCTGCAGCATACTTAAAGTAAAAGTGGCACTGCGGGTGCCGCCACCACTAACATTTATAAGCACCAGTTTGGGTTTGCTGCTGCTTTGCCGGGCCTTCCATTGGTTTAAAATGGTAACCATATTTTCATAATCGGCGGCGGTATTTGCAGGGCTTGCCATTTGGTTCAGGCTTTCATTATCATACACTGTTCTTGGTATGCTTTTGTTGTAATCCAATCCGTAGGCTTTATTGGTGGGGTCTATAACCTCATAGCGGTATAATACATTTAACAGTATAAGTAGTATTACAAAAAATGGCACACTCCAGCTTTGTAGAAAGTAAGAGAACGCCCCGGCAACCGCAACTAATATTGCAAAAAACAACGTAATACTGGCTGCAGCTGGCAACTGAAAATAGCTATTATCTAAAAAAAAGCCTACTATAATTAAGAACACAAATGCAAAAAAGATGGATAGCATGGCTGCAAAATTGTGGCGGCTAAATATCGTTTCAATAAAATTAGCGCTGTAGTGAGATACATCTCTGACCGGCTTGGTACTAAAAAAAGAATTGAGATAAGACGTTACTTTAATAAGCCGGCTGCCGCCGCTGGTTAACGCCACCTGTGGTTTAAACGCCAACTTAAAGTCGGATGGTTTATTAATAACGGCCACCATTTTGCGGGTAATAGTAACATCTGCCCTAAAAAAATAAAGAAAAGAGATAATTACTATAAATATAAGTCCCAATAAAAAACCACTGGTTAGCACCAGCATATTCCAGGTTGTTATTAATTCTTTGTATCTGTCAAACTGTATGGCTTTGTAAAAATAAAAACATAAAAAAATAAGTGGAATAATGCCATTGTTAATGCAATACTTTAAAAAAGGGCGGCTGGTGGTGGCCAAAAATTTAAAATGGCGGCAAAAAAGAATAAAGGTGGTAATATTCCAGCTCATTATAAAAATGCCTATTGAAGCACCCACAAAAAAAGCACTCAATGCATTTACCCTATCTAAATATTCTGGGGCCAGGTAAAGCGAGTTAACTCCAAAAGCCTGCATAAAAAAACCACCTACGGCACCAAATAGTATCCACCAGAATACTAAAAGCACCTGAAATTTTTTAAAATGCAACAACACCAATTGTACAGAGAAAGAATAGAAGATATTTTTAAGGCGTTGCTTCATTTGGTTTTACCAGGAGGTGTTAATACACTTTGAAAATAATAATAAAAATTGGCCTTCCCTAACAAAGCAGCCTTTAAAATAAGTTAGGCTTGTTTCCGCACCAGATAAAGCATGGCAACCATTACCAATAAATACAACATACCGGTTAACTGATGCAGTTGCGCCATCCACTCAAACATGCCCCACTTGTTTGCCACTATGCCTGTGCTGGTTAATACAGAAAAAATACCCAGCAATAACTGCACCCCAATAAATAGCAGTGGCAATAGTTTTACTTTATTAAAAAAAGCAGTTGTTGTAATGTTACGGGCTTTAAACGTCCACAACAAGGTTAGCGCCACCAGCAAATAAGCCAATCCCCTATGTATAAAATGAACCGTAATTTTATTATCTACCAAATGCAGTAATGGAGAAAACATATTTGCAGGCAGCCAATCTCCATTTATGGTAGGCCAGGTAGCAGCCGTATTAGCTGCTTTGTGCCCAGCCATTAAAGCGCCATACACCAGTTGCAAAAAAAGAAACGCAATTATTACCAAGGTTAATTTTCTAACCGGCTTGTAATACACTATAGTTTCTTTCTTTACCCGTAGCGCTAAGGCAAACCACCAGGCATAGCTAATTAATACCAATGCAAAAACAAAATGCAACGCCAGCTTAGTGGGCTTTACATACACGGCATCTCCTGTTAATCCACTAGCTACCATAATCCAGCCAATAGCACCTTGTAAGGCACCCATTACAAATAAAATAAGCAAGGGCTGTATCATGGCAGTTTTTAAATAGCGTTTTGCCAGCAGATAAACAAACCCAACAATAAACACCACTCCAATTAAGCGGGCCCAAAACCTATGAAACCACTCCCAAAAAAAAATAAACTTAAAATTTCTGAGCGTAAAATCGCTGTTCAATAATTGATATTGCGGCGTTTGCTGGTACTTTAAAAACTCTTGTTGCCACGCAGCTTCATTCAAGGGCGGCAACGCACCCGTAACCACATTCCACTCTGTAATAGAAAGGCCCGAACCCGTAAGCCGGGTAATGCCCCCTAATAATACCTGCACCAATAGCATAGCCACACCAATAAAAATCCAGTTAGCTACAGCTTTTTGTCCTTTATACATTTCTTTCATAGCGGTGGCAAAGTTAGGCAGGCCTGTTCATTTTTATAACATGTTTTAAGCTATGTTACCAGCTTTAGTGCTGCTATTAAACAGCGGTTGCGTCGCACCCTTCAGCAGTAACGCACTACTGAGCACTTAAACTTAAAAAAAATATTGGGTTTATGATTTAATTTGGTTGCACCAGATGCTTTAAGCCGTTGGCTGGTTTTTTACCTTTTATAGGTGCAAAAAAATCTAGTATCTTTTTAAAGTCAGCGGCTTCATCATCGGTTGTGGTAAAAGCTTCTCCAATCACCAATTGCCGGTTTTCAAAATCAAGCCCAATCATTAAAATAGGAACGGCGGCTTTTTTTGCTATATAATAAAAACCGGTACGTAGCTTTTCAACCCGCTTGCGGGTACCTTCCGGAGAAAGAGCTAATAAAAAATTATCATTGCTATTAAACCGTTCCACTACCTGGTCTACCATGTTGTGTTTACTAACCCGGTCTACCGGGGTGCCCCCCATCCACCTGAACAAAAAACCAAACGGCCCTTTAAACAACTCTGCTTTACCCAAAAATTTTGCCTGTTCAATTTTAAGCTCACTTCTAAAAGCAACACCCACAATAAAATCTACCCAGCTGGTATGCGGCGCCACAACCAACACCATTTTTTTTAAATGATACGGAAACTGGCCCTTTACCTTCCAGCCACCCAATCGTAAATATAATTTCCAAAAAAAGCGCATGTATATTTTTCTACAAGTTAAGTCTTCAACTTCTTTTACAAGGTATCAAATACCTGTATTACTTAAATGCTGCTGAATAGTAGCAATAAACTCATCGGGGTTAAACGGTTTTAAAATAATATCATTCAAACCTGCCCTAAACACAGTACTTTCCACCTCTTTGGGCATGCTTGCCGTTAATGCAATAATAGGCAGGTTTTCTCCCTGCTTGCGTATTTGCCGCGTAGCTTCGTAACCATCCATTACCGGCATATCTAAATCCATTAAAATAAGTTTGTGCTTTTGCGCATCAAAAATTTCTAAAGCCAACTGACCGTTTTCTGCTACATCTACCTGTGCCCCGTTCTTTTCTAAAATTGTTTTGGCTACTAATACATTCATTGGGTTATCTTCTACCAGCAACAGGTTAACACCTTCTTGTATAAAACGTTTTCCATTTGCTGTGGTTTCCTGTATGGCTCTATTTACAGGTTCTTTACTTAAAGGAAACACTTGCGTAAAAAAGAAACTGGCTCCCTTACCAGGTTGGCTACTTACTAATAAAGCTACATTTTGCAATTCTAATATTTTTTTAGATATAGCTAACCCAAGCCCTGTGCCGCCATACTTGCGAGAGGTAGAAGTATCAGCCTGTGTAAACCGGTCAAAGATGATTTTTTGTTGCTCAGCCGCTATGCCCATCCCGCTATCGGTTACTTTTACCAAAACAGTAATACTATTACTGGTTTTAGCAGTTACTAAAAGTTCTAAAGAAGCAAACCCCTGACTGGTAAATTTAATAGCATTGTGTAGCAGGTTGTTTATAACCTGAGTGGTTCGGGTTGGGTCGCCTAATACTTTATGCGTTAGCTGTTCATCTATTGTTATCCTCAGTTCAATGCGCTTTTCATCGGCCAATGTTTTAAGTCCATTATAAATATTAGTAGCAATGGCTGGCAAGTCCATCTCAATTTTTTCAATAGAAATTTTACCGGCTTCAATTTTATTATAGTCTAGTATATTATTAACAATAGACAATAGATGTACTGCAGAAAATTGCAAGGCATTCAACTGCTCATGTTGGTCTTGCCTGGGATTGTTGCGTTGCAATAAGTAAGACATGCCCACTACAGAATTAAGTGGTGTTCTTATTTCGTGAGACATGATTGACAAGAACTCAGATTTAGCTTTTAGCCCTTGCTGTGCCAATTGCGCTGCTTGTTTTAAGCGATCAGAAAAGCGGTTTGATAATACCATGGATTGCAAAAAGAAAAAACAGATATATCCAATAATAATTATTCTGCGATCTGCCTGCAAAACATTAAAGTATTGCAGGTTAATCAGCAAAAAAACAATCATTACCACGGCCGCACTTAGTAAAGCATAAAAAGAACCAATGGTTTTATTACGATAAGCTTTTATATAAATTAAAAGTGTATAGGGTATATAAAAAAACATGAGTATAAGAAAATAGGGCATAAAGCGTGTAAAAAAGAGAGGTGGCGCTAGCAGTATTATTAATGAGTATACCATTGCAACTACCAGCAATCCATTTAAAAGATATTTTCTGTACACGTATCCGGGAAATAATTGCTGGGTGTATAAGATAAAAAAGGCCAGCCCCATAGTAAGTGTCATATACTCCATTCGTATAGCGGCAAACCAACCCAAATTATGAAACACATGATGATATGCATATAGTTCTGTGCCAGCCATGCGATAACTGTAAAACAGGCAAAAGAGTGAAAAGAAAAGTATGGCTTTGTCTGTTTTAGCATAAAGAAATAAGCCAAAGAAAAACAGCCCGCCCATTAACAAGCAGCCTGCTAAAATCAAATCATAAGAAATAGCTTCCTGGTATGCCGCTACCAGCTGGCTTTTGTTACCAATAACCGGAATTTTATATACCCCACCTTTGCTGTGCCAGAAATTAGCAACTTGTAAAACCAACTCCAGGCTATCAGCTTCTGGCAGGTCTACAATTTTGGTTTGCCAATATGGTTTGCTATTTTCTTTGGTGGTGCCGGGTTGGCCGTTTGCAGCAGCTTCCTTTCCGTTTATAAACAGTTTATAGCTAGAATACACATCTGGCATTTGTAAGGCCAATGGTTCTCCTTTAGTATAATTTTTTATAATAACACTAAAGGAAGCATAGCCTATAGAGTTACTGAAATTGTTATGAGTTGTGGCTGCATCCCAAACGGAAGGGAGTTGTATGAACTGAAAGGAATGCTGTGCTATTTGTGCCGGTGCTATTAGTTGGTGGGGATAAAATCGCCAGTTACCCGTTAAAGAAGTTTTCTGCTGGCTTAAATCTTTTTTATTGGCATTATAAACCCCATTAATAACAGTTTGGCCCGTAGTTTCTTGTGCCCGGCTATTGACCGAACCCACTAAAACAAACAGCCAACATAAAAAAACAATAAGTAGTTTTTTGCGCATTATTAAAAAGGCAGCCATTAGGGAATTTATAAATCAACAGTTTGGTAATATTAACTCTGTTTACTGCGCTTTTAGTCTGTAACCGTTTATGTATAGTCTTTATAATGAAAAATCTTTTTGCCCACTAAGTGGTTTTGCTTAGTGCAATTATTGCTTGTTTTAAAAAGATAGTACTTGTTATTACAGTTGAGCAGCGTTATGTGGCACAAGGGTGCGACGCAACCGGGGTTGCCCATTGCGTTACTGCCAGCTACACCATTTATATACTTTGTTTAAAAAGCTGGTTTTATTTTTCTGTTACCTTAGCTACTTAAATTGCTGCTTGTATTATGAAGAAATTAGGAAACTATGTTACCGGCCATTGGATAGATGGCGATGGAGAAGGACAGTTATTGTATGATGCTGTTACTGGCCATGCTTTTGCCAGCGCCACTACCCGTGGACTGGATTTTAAAACTATTACCGATTATGCCCGCCACACCGGTGGGCCTGCTTTGCGTAAAATGAGTTTTCATGAAAGAGGCCGTATGCTAAAGGCCCTTGCCCTGCACCTGCGCAACCATTTGGATGTTTTTTATAATATTAGTTATAAAACCGGTGCCACCAAAGCAGATAGCTGGATTGATATTGAAGGAGGCATTGGTAATTTATTTACGTATGCATCTTTACGGCGCAAATTTCCGGATGAGCATTTTTGCCTGGATGGAGAATCAAATATGATTGGCAAGAACAACAGTTTTGCTGCATCGCATATACTGGTACCTAAAGAAGGTGTGGCCGTACATATTAACGCCTTTAATTTTCCGGTGTGGGGCATGTTAGAAAAAATTGCAGTAAACTTATTGGCAGGCATGCCGGCTATTGTAAAACCTGCTACCGTTACCGCTTATTTAACCGAGGCTGTGGTAAAAGAAATTATTGCATCGGGTATTTTACCAGCAGGTGCACTACAATTATTGTGTGGCAGCGCCGGCAATTTATTAGACCATGTAACTACGCAGGATGTGGTTACGTTTACCGGATCGGCACAAACGGGCCGCATGTTAAAAGCGCATCCAGCTATAATAAATGAAAGTGTGCCTTTTAATATGGAAGCAGATAGTTTAAACTGTATTGTTTTAGGCAGCGATGTGGAGCCGGCTTCTGCTGAATGGGATTTGTTTATTAAAGAAGTGCGTAAAGAAATGACGATAAAAGCGGGGCAAAAATGTACTGCTATCCGCCGCATTTTTGTGCCCGATAATAAAATAGAAGCTGTTTGGAAAGCAGTGGCTACTGCATTACAGCAAACTACTATTGGCAACCCGCTGAACGAAAAAGTACGGATGGGCAGCCTGGCCGGACAAACACAAAAACAAGAAGTAAAAGAGCAGGTGCAAAAAATACTGGCAGGTTCTCAGTTAGTATATGGCAGTTTAGACAGCGTGGAATTATTAGATGCTGATGCTGCTAAAGGCGCTTTTCTTTCTCCCTTACTATTGGTAAACGAAACGCCTTTTACCAGCGAAGCCGTACATAATGTGGAAGCCTTTGGACCGGTAAGCACCATAATGCCTTATAAAAATATAGACGATGCCATTGAGCTGAGTAAAAAAGGCAAAGGCAGTTTATGTTCTTCTATTGTTACTGCCAATAGCACTCTGGCAAGGCAGTATGTTTTAGGTGCCGCCTCTCACCATGGCAGAATATTGGTATTGAATAGTGATTGTGCTAAAGAAAGTACGGGGCATGGTTCTCCGCTGCCTTTGTTAGTGCATGGTGGGCCGGGGCGTGCCGGTGGTGGCGAGGAAATGGGAGGGTTAAGAGGTGTTAAACATTATATGCAGCGTACTGCTGTGCAGGCATCGCCAACCATGCTAACAGCAATTACAAATGTGTATCATCAATATGGTGCTGGCATTACCAACAGCATACACCCCTTTAAAAAATATTTTGAAGCATTACAGATAGGTGAGCAACTGGTAACGGATAAAAGAACTATAACTACAGAAGACATTAACCGGTTTGCAGATTTAAGTGGCGATCATTTTTATGCACATTTACAAGAAACCGATTTTAACGGAACTATGTTTGAACGCCAGGTGGCACATGGTTATTTAATTATGAGTATTGCTGCCGGTTTGTTTGTAGATAGCTATAAAAAAAACCCGGTGTTATTAAACTATGGTATTGATGAGTTACGGTTTACCAAACCTGTTTACCCCGGTGCTGAAATACATATTCGTTTTACCTGCAAAGAAAAGCTGCCGCAAGACCCGCGTGAGGGCACCGATATACCCAAAGGCATTGTTAAATGGATGGTGGAAATGATTGATGAAACCAATGAAATAACTGGTGTGGCCACCATATTAACTATGGTAGCCCGCCAGCCTATTACTCATTCTTAACATTGTGTACAATAAATATTGTAGTAAATTAATAGTATGGAAGCATATGTAAAATCAGAAATTCATAACGGTATTTGCAGCATTGAATTTTTTCATCCGCAAAGCAACTCCTTACCATCAAAAATATTAAATGCGCTGGCGCAGGAAATTCATCATGCTGGCATGAACGAAGATTGCAAAGTAATTATTCTGCGCAGCGCGGGCGATAAAGCGTTTTGTGCCGGCGCCTCTTTTGATGAACTCAGCAGCATTACCACAGAAAAAGCGGGGCTACAGTTTTTTAGCGGCTTTGCCCATGTAATTAATGCCATGCGCAAATGCCCTAAATTAATTATTGGCCGTATACATGGCAAATGTGTGGGTGGTGGTGTAGGCCTTGCGGCGGCAGTAGATTATGCCATTGGTGTTACCGAAGTGAGTGTAAAACTTAGCGAGCTGGCCGTGGGTATTGGCCCTTTTGTGGTGGGCCCCGCTGTTGAAAGAAAAATTGGGACATCTGCTTTTTCTCAGTTGGCTATTGATGCCAGCATGTGGCGCAACGCAGAATGGGCCAAGCGCAAAGGATTATTGGCAGAAGTGCACGAGTCTATAGAAAACATGGATGAATCCATCCGCCGGCTGGCCGATACACTGGCGCATAGCAACCCACAAGCCATGCAAGCCATGAAAAAAATATTTTGGAAAGGCACCGAACATTGGGATGAGTTATTAGTTGACCGTGCTTCAATAAGCGGTAGCCTGGTGCTGAGCGATTTTACCAAAAAAGCAATTGCCGGTTTTAAAACAAAACAAAAGCAATAGTATTTTACCGGCAGCAGTAACTCCGATTAAGCATTGTTGCGTCGCACACTTCAGCTGAAGTGTGCGACGCAATAATATTGATTTGAAAAACTACCGCTGGCTAAAAACTTTTCTTTTATTACAAGGTTATACCAACTGCATGATAGAAACCTATACGGCTGCTAATTTTAAAAAATTGTGTAACAGGCTGGCAGCACAAGACCCTTTATTTAAAAATATTATTGCCACGCATGGTTACCCGCCGCTTTGGGTAAGGCCTGCCAGTTTTCAAACATTGATATTAATAATATTAGAACAACAGGTTTCATTGGCTGCCGCCTACGCTGCGTTTAAAAAATTAAAAGAAAAAATTGGCTACGTTACACCGGCTAAAATTTTAGCCATGAGTAATGAAGACTTACGCAGTTGTTATTTTACCCGCCAGAAAATAGTGTATGCCCGAGAGCTGGCTACCACCATACAAACAAGGCAATTGGTTTTAAAAAATCTGGCTGGTTTACCTGATGAAACTATTAGAACACAATTAAAAAAAATAAAAGGCATTGGCGATTGGACGGTGGATGTGTATCTGATGCATGCATTACAGCGAACTGATTTATTTCCGATGGGTGATATTGCTTTGGTTAATAGTCTGAAGCACGAAAAACAACTGGAATGCATATATAAAACGTAAGAAAATGAAGCTGGGTGTTTAAAAATGAAGCCCGGTAATACCGGGCTTTTAATAACTTATGTTTTTCTTCAATCTCCTCGTTATATGTTTAACCCACCGCAGGCACTAATGGTTTGGCCGGTTACATAGCTACTCATATCAGAAGCCAGAAACAAGGTCACATTGGCAATATCTGCAGCACTGGCAAAGCGGCCCAACGGAATGCCGGTTTTATATTTATCAGCACCCTCACCTTCTTTTAAATAGCTGGTCATATCGGTTTCTACAAAACCCGGTGCAATTGCATTGCAACGTATATTGCGGCTGCCCAGTTCTTTTGCCACACTTTTAGTAAAGCCAATAATACCCGCTTTACTGGCCGCATAACTGCTTTGGCCGGCATTGCCCATTTCTCCAATAACAGAACTCATATTAATAATAGTGCCGCTCTTTGCTTTCATCATTGGGCGTATTACCTGTTTAGTCATATAAAAAACACTATTCAGGTTTATATTCATTACATCCTGCCACTGCTCTGGCGTCATGCGCAGCAATAAATTGTCTTTAGAAATACCGGCATTGTTAACACAAATATCAATAGCTCCAAATTCTTTCAGCACATCATTTACAAACGTTTCGCATTGTGCAAAATCTCCGGCATTACTTTTATACGCTTTGGCCCTAACACCCATTGCTTGCAATTTAGTTTCTAATGCAGCAGCTTTTTCTGCGCTGCTATCGCTAACATAAGTAAAAGCCACATGGGCGCCTTGCTCAGCAAATTTTATAGCAATTGCTTCTCCAATACCACGAGCTGCACCGGTTACAATAGCTACTTTATTTTCTAATAGTTTCATATTGTTTCAATCTTTAATTAGGGGTTGCAAAATACATGATTTCAATTAACCAATAAAAGTGAGATTACAGCACTACGGGTTGATAAAGGCAAGAATCTCTTCTACATACTTTCTATCGTTGCTAAGGCGCGGCACTTTGTGTTGCCCTCCCAGCTTGCCTTTACTTTTTAGCCAGGCATTAAAACTGCCCGTTTTTAAGGCATGCACCAATGGAATACCAAGGGCAATATCCTTGTATCGTTTCGCTTCATAATCGCTGTTCAGCGTTTTTAGGTTGGCATCTAATGCAATAATAAATGCAGAAAGGTCAGCGGGTGTTTGTTCAAATTCAATCAGCCATTCATGTGCACCATTTGCCTGTTCTGAAAAATAAACAGGTGCAGCCGTGTAATCATTTACCACGGCCCCTGTGGCCTCGCAGGTTAACGCAATGGCTTTATCTGTATTATCAACAATCACTTCTTCGCCAAAAGCATTCATATAATGCTTTAGCCGGCCGCTTACTTTTATGCGGTGGGGGTTCTTAGAAGTAAATTGTACTGTATCGCCTACAATATACCGCCACAAACCACCGGTGGTACTAATAACAAGCGCATAGTTTTTATGCAGCTCCACTTTATTTAATCCATATGTAACCGGAAAAGGTTTGCCATACTCTTCAATAGGCATAAACTCATAAAAAATACCATGATGGGTAAATAATAACATCCCATCATCATCGGGGTGTTCTTGTGCTGCAAAAAAACCTTCACTGGCATTATACATTTCCAGATAATTAATTTTTTTACCAATCAGCTTTTCAAATTGTTCTCTGTAAGGCACAAAAGACACACCACCGTGTATATACAGTTCTAGATGCGGCCACACTTCATGTAAATATTGTTTGCCCGTAATTTGTAATATTCGTTTAATTAAAACAAGTGTCCATGTTGGCACACCCGATATAGAAGTAACATTTTCTTGTATAGTAGAATTGGCCAGTTGTTCAATTTTGCTTTCCCACTCATCCATTAGTGCAATACTTAATTCTGGCGTACGCACCCAATGGCTCCATTTGGGTGAGTTTTGCATCAGCACTGCACTCAGGTCGCCATACTGTATGGCATCATTTACTTTGTGCATCTGGTGGCTGCCACCAATTACCAATCCTTTGCCAGTGAGTAAATCAGAATCCGGAAAATTTTTATAGTACATGGTCAGCACATCCTTTGCTCCCTGAAAATGATTTTCTTCAAGGCTTTCATCGCTAATGGGGATGAACTTACTTTTATCGCTGGTGGTGCCGCTGCTTTTAGCAAACCAGTTAATAGGTGTATTCCATAAAATATTCTCCTCTCCATTCATCATGCGATAGATGTATGGCTTAATAGCATCATACTCATGCACCGGAATGGTTTGCTTAAAAGATTTGGTGGAGAATAACTGATTGAAGTGGTATTTCCTTCCTATTTCAGAGTATTGTGCAGCCGTCACCAATTCCTGCAGCACTTCACGTTGTGCCGCAGCGGGTTCAGTTGTCCACTGATTGATGAACCAGAGCCTTAGCCTGGCCAGCTTTGATATGGCAGGCGATAATAACTTCATACCTATGCAGCAAAATAGCGAAAGCTTATCACATAATAAAAAAGAAAGTGGCCCCAGCAATAGTACAACAAGCAGCATCCTTGCGTCGCACTCTTATACAGTATTGCATTACTCGGCTTATTTTAAAGTTATTTGCTAAAAGCAAAAGCCCCGCTTTGCGGGGCTTTTATTACATTACTTCTTTTACCACATTCCATATTACTTTGGGTTTACCCAATGTGTAATAATGCAATACAGGCACTCCAAATTCTTTTAATTCCTTGCTTTGTTGCGTTAGCCATTCAGTGCCAATTTTCTCCACTTCCTCATCATTCTTTGCTTTCATAATAGCAGAAGATAAATCAGTAGGTATATCCACATGAAATATTTTTGGCAACACTGTTAATTGCTTTTTATTGGTAATAGGTTTTAAACCCGGAATAATAGGTATTTCAATACCATTTTCACGACAGATTTTTACAAAATCAAAAAACTTTTGATTATTAAAAAACATCTGCGTCATAATGTATTCAGCACCGGCTTCCACTTTTTGTTTCAAATAAGCCATATCTGTTTCCAAATTGGGGGCTTCAAAATGCTTTTCAGGGTAGCCTGCAATACCACAACAAAAATTTGTTTTACCACCATTCTTAATATCTTCTTCCAAATAAATGCCATGGTTAAGGCTATTTACCTGCCTCAAAAGATCTAATGCATAACGGTTGCCCTCTGGGTGTGGTTCAAAAAAAGCTTCATTCTTAGCAGCATCTCCACGCAGCACCAATACATTGTCTATACCTAAAAAATTAAGATCTATTAATGCATCCTCTGTTTCACGCTTAGAAAAACCGCCACAAATAAGGTGTGGCACCGCATCTACCTGATAGTGGTTCATAATAGCCGCGCAAATACCTACAGTACCTGGGCGCTTACGCACTTCTACTTTTTCAAAAGTCCCATCGGCTTTTTTCTTAAACATGGTTTCTGCACGATGGTAGGTAACATTTATAAAAGAGGGCTTAAACTCCATTAAAGGATCTAAATGATCATAAATAGCACTCATGCTTTTACCCTTTAAAGGAGGCAAAACTTCAAAAGACACTAAGGTTTTACTGGCTTGGTTAATGTGATCGATTACTTTCATTGCTTAAAATATTGCGCAAACATAGTATGGGTTTGCTAATAATCAAAACGACGTTAAATGTTTACGTATTGTTTGGTATTGCATCTATTCTGGTATTTTTGTTGAAAACACACAACAGTGAGCCTAACTATACATACCAACGACCTTGTAAAGACGTACAAAAACAGAACAGTTGTTAACCACGTTTCTATAAAAGTGCAGCAGGGAGAAATTGTAGGATTGTTAGGGCCCAATGGTGCTGGCAAAACTACCACGTTTTATATGGTGGTTGGCTTAATAAAACCCGATGAAGGCACAGTTTTTTTAAACGAGCAGGAAATTACCCCACTGGCCATGTACAAAAGAGCCCAAATGGGTTTAGGCTACTTACCCCAAGAAGCTTCAGTGTTTAGAAAGTTAACGGTAGAAGACAATATTAAGGCCGTACTGGAAATGACTAAACTTAGTAAGCAAGAGCAAAAAGATAAGCTGGAGGCGTTATTAGATGAATTCAGGCTGCACCATGTACGCAAAAATAATGGCGATAGCCTTAGCGGAGGCGAAAGACGCCGTACAGAAATTGCCCGTGCCCTTGCAGTAGACCCTAAGTTTATTTTGTTGGATGAGCCTTTTGCCGGGGTAGACCCTATTGCAGTAGAAGACATTCAAACTGTAGTGGCCCGTTTAAAACAAAAAAATATTGGGGTGCTTATTACAGACCATAATGTAAATGAAACCCTCAGCATTTGCGATCGTGCCTACCTGCTGATAGAAGGAAAGATATTTAAACATGGTACTGCTGAAGAACTGGCTGCTGACGAAAAAGTACGAAATCTCTACCTTGGCCGCAATTTTGAACTAAAACGTAAAGATTACCTGCATGAAGAGGTAATGAAGGGATTAAAATAACCTAAGTCAACCAACATTCTCTTTACATAATAAGCCGGCAAAACAACCGCTGATACACTTACTAAATTTTGCCGCTTTATAATCCCCCATTATTGTAGATTTGCCGCCATTTATGGCGCAAAAAAAATTAGTACGGTTTGAGGCAATTAAAAATTTTGCCAATGTGCTGCAATATCCACAAAATATGCAGGGCAACTGGCACCAGTTTTTTAAAAATAATAATCCGGTTGTTTTAGAGCTTGCTTGCGGTAAAGGAGAATATACGGTAGGCTTAGCCACCCTACATGCAAATAATAATTTTATTGGTATCGACTTAAAGGGCAACCGCATTTATATTGGTGCCAAAAAATGCCTGCAACAAGGCTTGCAAAATGCAGCTTTTCTGCGCACACAAATAGACCAGTTAACTAATTACTTTGCAAAGGAAGAAGTAGCTGAAATATGGATTACGTTTCCTGACCCTCAATTGCGTACGGGTAAGGCCCGCAAAAGGTTAACGCATCCAAAATTTTTGCGCCTTTACCAACAAATAGTAAGGCCCGGCGGTTATATACATTTAAAAACAGATTCTCCGGTATTATACCAGTTTACTTTGTTGGTTATTGAAATGTATGAACTGGAACTGGTAGAACATTACAGCGATATTTATTCTTTAAAAGAAACGCTGCCGCAAGAATTGTTTATTAAAACCCATTATGAAGGGCTGGATATTGCAAAAAGTAACCGCATTCATTATATAAAGTTTAAGTTGCCCATTGAACCGTTACCCAATTTTGATAAAGAACTACAGGAAAAATTAAAAAAAGATGAAGAAGCAATTAGTGGAGGGCATTGATTTTTATTACAATGAAAACGGGTTTATAGTACTTACTGAAAAATACCACTTAGAACGCGGGGCTTGTTGTGGCAATGGCTGCAAACACTGCCCCTTTAATTATATAAATGTAACTGAGCCCCGCCGCACAGAATTACTTGCTGCACACAGCCAGCAAAACAAAGAGCCTTATAGCAATTAGCGCTGTATCTTTAGCTGCCATAATTTTTAATATCATGTCTGCTAAAAAATCTGCTGCCGGTAAAACAGTAAAAGACAAACTAAATACTATTACCCCTTCTGGTAAAAAAGAAGCCTCTTTTTTTGAGCTGGTGTATGATGTGGTGCGACAAATACCAAAAGGAAAAGTAACTTCTTATGGCGCTGTGGCGGCTTGCCTGGGCACTAAACTATCTGCCCGAATGGTTGGCTGGGCCATGAATGGTAGTAGTAAAATTAGCCCTAAAGTACCTGCCCACCGTGTATTAAACCGTAACGGATGTTTAACTGGTAAAGCACATTTTAACCCGCCTTCTAAAATGGAAGCACTTTTAAAAAAAGAAGGTATTAAAGTGAAGAACGACCAGGTGGTGGATTTTGAGAAGCATTTTTGGAACCCGGCTAAAGAATTACTGTAAAAGCCAAACTACTATTATTTGCTATAACTACAAATGTACAAGAGTGCGACGCAACGGTGCTGCCTATAGTTCTACTGCTGGTTACACAATAAAAAAGACCTGAAACAACATTTCAGGTCTCTTAAATTCGTTTTGTACGAACCTAACCAACATTTCTAGCTTTTCAATAGGTACAAATTTTCACATTTTCAAGGATTTGGACTTGGTACTACATCAGGTTATTGGATTTTTCGGTGTCGGTTTAATTGAAACTGGATTCTGTTTTCGGTTGTTCGGATATTGGTTTTTTCAGGATTCGGTTCTTTTTTTCTAGGACGGTTTGGATTTCGGGCTTGTTTTCTATTGGATATTGGATTGTTTGAATACCTGTTATCAACTAACTGACAGTACAAACATACACTTAGATGAATGCCTGCACAAGAGCATTATTGCTGAATTTTATTTCTTCATTTTTTACTCAGCCTGTCGTAAGTTTACGAAACAGCCGGTAAAGTACATTTGCCCTAAATTGATTTTAAAAGCATAATTAATAGCTTTTTGAGTTAATAAGTAGTGTGGCTGATTGTGTTTATATAAAATTATACTATGACGATGTTTGCAAACAAAAACGTGTTTATTACCGGGGCCAGCCGCGGTATTGGTAAGGCTATTGCCCTGCGCCTGGCTAAAGAAGGGGCTAATATTATTATTGCAGCAAAAACTACAGAGCCCAACCCTAAACTGGATGGCACCATTTTTACCGCGGCCGAAGAAATAACCAAAGCCGGTGCTGGTAAGGTATTGCCACTGCAATTAGATATTCGCTACGAAGAAAATATTGCAAAAGCCGTTCAAACAGCGGTAGAGGCATTAGGCGGTATTGACATATTAATTAATAATGCCAGCGCTATTAGTTTAACCACTACAGAACAAACAGAAGCCAAACGATACGACCTGATGCATGGTATTAATGTAAGAGGCACCTTCTTTATGTCTAAAGCCTGCATACCGTTTTTAAAAAAAGCAGTCAACCCGCATATTTTAAATTTATCGCCCCCATTAAATATGGATGCGCAGTGGTTTGGTAAACACCTTGCCTATACAATGAGCAAGTATGGTATGAGCATGGTGGCCATGGGGCTTGCCGAAGAATTAAAGCCGCATCGTATTGCTGCCAATGCTTTATGGCCAAAAACTACTATTGCCACAGCCGCGGTTCAAAACCTGCTGGGTGGCGATTTTTTAATGCAGCGCAGCCGCACCGCAGAAATTGTAGCCGATGCTGCTTATTATATTCTACAACGCCCCTCGTACCAGTGTACCGGTAACTTTTTTATTGATGAAGAAGTGTTACAAGCAGAGGGTATTACAGATTTTGCACACTATGCTGTAAACCCAGATAACAAATTAATGCCCGATTTATTTATTTGATGTGTAAAAACATCACTTTTCATAGGTCAGAGTCCTGCTGTTTAGCAGGACTATTTTTTTGGTACCAGCATTTGTACTACTATTTTACATCGTTGCCACGCTCGTTTCAGCGGCAGTTTCTTTATGCAGCAATGCATACGCTTTATGGCAACATACAGTATCTTGCCAGCTGCAATGATAGCGTTGTACTATACTACACTTTTTTTATTAGCAGCTTACACGGTGTTGCTGTTATACTATGCCCGTTGGTGGCAGCAAACACCAGTTTATAAAAAACAAACTACTAAAGAGCCGGTTGCGGTAACCGTTATTGTACCTGCCCGCAACGAGGCCGCCAATATTAAAGCCTGTCTGCAATCTTTATTAAACCAGCAATACCCTCACCACCTGCTACAAATTATTGTAGTGAATGATCAGTCTGAAGACGCAACAGCAACAATTGTAAAAAACACAGCAGGCAATAGTGTATTGCTGTTAACAACAGATACCGGTTTTCAAACGGCACCCAAAAAAAGAGCTATAGAAAAAGCCATAACACATGCTACCGGCGAGTTAATTATTACTACCGATGCAGATTGTATTACACCAAATAGCTGGGTTGCAACACTGGTTGATTATTACCAACAAACCGGTGCAGTATTTATTGCAGCCCCCGTTAATATGGCAGCAGGCAAAAGTTTGGTAAGTATTTTTCAAACGGTAGATTTTTTAACCATGCAGGGCATAACAGCAGGTGTGGTGCACCGCCGTTTTACCAA
Organism: Sphingobacteriales bacterium; assembly: GCA_004295245.1. GTDB lineage: Bacteria > Bacteroidota > Bacteroidia > Chitinophagales > Chitinophagaceae > JACMLD01. Next base: position 27,618 of record REAR01000102.1, read on the forward strand.
TATGTGCAATGGCGCTAACCTTGCCTACACTAAAAAAGCATTTGAGGCAGTGGGCGGTTTTAAAAATATAGATGCCATTGCCAGCGGCGATGACATGTTGCTGATGCATAAAATTGCTAATCATTTTCCGGGAAAGGTTGGTTTTATTAAATCTGAAAACGCCACTGTAACCACGCTTCCGGTTAACAGCTGGAAGGCATTTTTACAACAACGCATTCGCTGGGCCAGTAAAGCCACACATTACAAAGAACAGGCATTGTTTGCAGTTTTATTACTGGTGTATTGTTGTAATTTTTCAATGCTTATACTTATAGTTACAGGCTTACTTATTAACCTTTGGTGGCTGGTGGGTGCTTTTGTGTTTATTAAGTTTTTTGCAGAACTGTTATTGGTAGGGCCTGTATTAAAATTTTTCAAACAAAAAAAATTATGGCCATGGTTATTATTACTACAACCATTGCATATTGTTTATATCATAATGGCGGGTTTCTTAGGCCAGGTTAAGACCTACCATTGGAAGGGCCGGCGTTTAAAATAATATATTCGTATTTTCATTGCATGCAGGACGGAGAGCAATTACAACAAGCAGCCTGGCGCCGGCTAAAAAAAAATAAAGGCGCTGTTTTTGGAATGGTGGTGATACTTCTGTCCATTCTTATTTCTTTATTTGCCTACCTGCTGGCGCCAGACGCTTCTGCCAATGCCAATAGAATGATTGTTGAAATTGGCGGTAAAACACCTGGCTACCAACAAACATTTCTATTGCTAAAAAAAGATGGGGTACCCCAAGCTTCTTTTGTAAAAAGAATAATTAGTGGCAAACAAGAAGCAGTTATTTATTTACCAGTTAGTAGCTACCAGCAAAAAGGAGATAGTATTATTGTTGAAAAATTTATTGATGAAGGAGTATATGAAACACAAATACTTTTATTAACGGCCTCTTTAAAACAAAGCATTGTTACTAAAAAATTTTGGTTGGGTACCGATAAATACGGCCGCGATATTTTAAGCAGGCTTTTGGTAGGTACAAGAATTAGTTTAAGTGTAGGGTTTATTGCTGTAATAATATCGTTGAGCTTGGGTATTGTGCTTGGAGCTTTGGCTGGCTATTTTGGGGGCAAAACAGACGCTATTATTATTTGGCTAATTAATGTGGTGTGGAGTATACCCACATTATTATTGGTGTTTGCTATAACATTTTTATTGGGCAAGGGTTTTTGGCAGGTATTTGTAGCTGTAGGCTTAACCATGTGGGTAAATGTAGCCCGCATTGTTAGGGGGCAAGTATTGGGTGTGCGAGAACTTGAATACGTTGAAGCAGGCCGTGCGTTAGGGTTTACAAACAGCAGAATTATTTTCAGGCATATCCTTCCCAATATAATGGGGCCCGTTTTAGTTGTGGCTGCCAGTAATTTTGCTTCTGCTATTGTTATTGAAGCAGGGCTTAGCTTTTTAGGTGTGGGTGTGCAACCGCCCCAACCTAGTTGGGGGTTAATGATAAAAGAAAACTTCAACTTCATAATAACTCATAACCCCATGCTGGCATTAGCACCGGGTATTGCTATTATGTTATTAGTACTTGCCTTTAATTTATTGGGTAATGGGCTAAGAGATGCGCTGAATGTAAAATAAGCACACAAAAAAGCCGGTGAATTACACCGGCTTTTTTTATACATGAACTTTAATTATTTAGCTGAGTAACGATAACTACCCGTCCATACATTGGATGGTTTTGAGATAGATGTTACTTTAATATCTACCAGACAGGTAACATTTTTAGGTGTATTTGTAATGGTAAAATTATTTACCGCTGTGCTAGAATTGGGCGATGCAGTAAAGTATGCGGGGTCTGAAGAGCCTTCTTTTTTTGCACTGATTTCTATTTTAACGCCACTAGCTGGCATGGTAGATTTGATCTCTACTTTCAACGGAAAATCAGGGCCGGGTGCGGCAGGCTGTACACTTCCGTTGGCAGGCGTGGTTTCTACCACCAGGTTGGCTTCTGTGGTGCCACCACCGCCACCTTTATTTTTTTTACAAGCAGGTAGTGTAATAAAAGCTGTGGTAATTATTGCTATAACAAGAAACGCTTTTTTCATTTGACTTTGATTTATAAGGTTTTCAGATATGGATAACGGAAATTTAAATTTAGTATTTCCTTTTTGTATTGTAAATTTTTTGTTTAATGTGTTTACGTAAAAAATATGCTGCTGGTTGTGTTGCAGTACACGTGTGCGACGCAACGATGCTGCCACTGCGTACTACTGCCGGTTACCAACTATTTATCTTCAAACACCTGTACGTTTCTTGAAAAACTCTCTTCCAGAGAAATAAAAGTTTCTGTACGTTCTATGCCTTTTATTTTTTGTAACTCATCATGCAACACAAAACGCAATTGGTTAATGTCTTTACAAACAATTTCTGCAAACATGCTATAATTGCCAGTGGTGTAATTAAGCCGCACAATCTGGGGTAGCTTACGCAATTCTTTTGCCACATTATCGTATAAAGAGCTTTTTTCAAGATAAATTCCTATAAAAGCAATTACGTCGTACCCTAACTGCTTTAAATCAACATTGAGTTTTGTACCTTTAACAATGCCTGCATCTTGCAGTTTTTTTATGCGCACATGTATGGTACCGCCAGATACAAATAGTTTTTTTCCCAGATCGGCATAAGAAATACCTGCGTTTTCAGTCATCTCCTGTATTATTTGCAGGTCTAGTTTGTCAAGATTTAATTTGTTCGCCATTTTCAATTCATTTTTTGAAATATTTTCAAATTTATAAGAATTATATTGAATTAACTCTAATTTTTTAAAAAATTATTTGAAAAATGTTCAATACAATGATCAATTACTGTAATATTGCACTGTTAACGTTCTTATACACTGTGGGGTGATGAAATTTTTGGCAGACATGCCCTCTCGTCTCGGGGGTGGGGATAACAGGATAAACGCAGCATAGAGCCGACGTTACCGTTGGTAAGGCCGACCAGGGTTGACCACTAATCTTTGTGTTGCAGCTAACTGCCTCGTGGAGGTTCGACTCCTCCCCCTACAGCTATACAAAAGCCCGCTTTAAAAGCGGGCTTTTGTATTTTTACAACTTTCCGTTCATTATTTCTTCTACCACAGATGGGTCTAACAAAGTACTGGTATCGCCCAAATTGGTGGTTTCGCCTTCGGCTATCTTTCTTAAAATGCGACGCATAATTTTTCCGCTGCGTGTTTTAGGCAGACCGGCTACAAACTGTATTTTATCGGGCTTTGCAATGGGGCCTATTATACGGGTTACGGTTTGCAAAATGTCTTTCCGAGTTAGGCTTTCGTCTCCGTGAGTACCTTGGTAAATAACATATGCATAAATGCCTTGTCCCTTAATATCGTGCGGGTAACCCACCACTGCACTTTCTACCACACCTGCATGCATATTAATAGCATTTTCTACTTCTGCAGTACCAATACGATGGCCACTTACATTTAATACATCGTCCACACGGCCGGTAATTCTATAAAAACCGTTTTCATCTCTTAAGGCCCCATCGCCTGTAAAATACAAGCCGGGGTAGGTAGAAAAATAATTGGTTTTACACCGCTCATGATCTCCGTAAGTGGTGCGTAGTATAGAAGGCCATGGAAATTTTATACAAAGATTGCCCGATACATTATTGCCTTCAATCTCTTTTCCATTTTCATCTACCAACAACATTTGAACGCCGGGCATTGGCAGTGTGGCGTAAGTGGGTTTTGATGGAGTAACCCCTGCCATATTACTAATTAAACAGCCACCAGTTTCTGTTTGCCACCAGGTATCTACAATCGGGCAACGGCCCTTTCCTACATTTTCATTATACCAGTGCCATGCTTCTTCATTAATAGGTTCGCCCACCGTGCCCAGCACTTTTAAAGAGTCTAATTTTTTTCCATGCAAAGGGCCTTCGCCAAAGCCCATCAGGCTTCTGATAGCTGTAGGGGCGGTGTATAAAATATCTACCTTGTATTTATCTACCACCTCCCAAAACCTTCCGGCATCTGGCCAGGTGGGTACCCCTTCAAATAACAAAGTAGTGGCACCAGCGCTAAGCGGCCCATACACAATATAACTGTGGCCGGTTATCCAACCAATATCTGCAGTGCAAAAATGTACCCACCCGGGTTGGTATTGAAATACGTTTACAAAAGTATAATTAGTATACACCATATAACCGCCGCAGGTATGTACCACACCTTTGGGCTTACCCGTGCTACCACTGGTGTATAAAATAAACAGTGGGTCTTCTGCATCCATTTCTTCTGCCGGACAATCGGGGTTGCCCATGGTTTCTACTTTTTTTATTTCATCTTCCCACCAAAGATCTCGGCCCTTTATCATACTAACGGGTATACGGGTGCGGGTTAATACGATTACTTTTTTTACAAAGGGGCAGCCAATCAGCGCATCGTCTATTACGCTTTTTAGTGGTATTTCTTTATTGCCTCTGTAGGCACCATCACTGGTAACAATAAATGCTGCATTGGCATCTATTAACCGGTCTGCAATGCTTTGTGCACTAAAGCCACCAAACACTACAGAGTGTATGGCACCTATACGGGCACAGGCCAATACAGCAATTGCCAGTTCTGGCACCATGCCCATGTAAATACAAACACGATCGCCTTTTTTAACACCATTATTTTTTAGCACATTAGCAAACTGCACTACTTTAAAATGAAGGTCTTTGTAGGTTAACACCCGGTGATGTTCTTCAGGGTCATTAGGCTCCCAAATAAGTGCAGGCTTATTGGCCTGTGTGGCCAGGTGCCTGTCAATACAGTTTTCTGTAATATTTAATTTGGCACCGCTAAACCACTTTACCTCGTAATCGTTAAAATTCCAATCCAACACTTTATCCCAGGTTTTTCGCCAATAAAAATTACTGGCAATAGCCGCCCAAAAGCCTTCCGGGTCTTCTATACTTTTTTTATAAGCTGCTGTATATGCTTCTAAACTTTTTAACTGGTAAGCGTATGACATAGAATTTTATTTTACCAGGCTGCAGGTTATTAATTAAGCATCCGTTGCGTCGCACACTTCAGCGGTATTGCAGTACCCGGCTTTTTTTAAGGTATAAAAATAATTAATACTGTTACTTAAACGAATTTCATTTTTTTCAATAATACTTTTTTTGCGAGCATTATACTGTTTATTGCTCCATCATGCACTGTCTGCTGAAGTGTGCGACGCAACGGTGTTGCCATACAATACAATGCTGGTTACAAAATAAAAAAGCATACACTTGTTTATAGCACAAATAAGTATCTTTCTTTTATGAAACCAATTAACGCTGCAGGTAGTTCTATATGGAAGGTAATTGCTGCTTCTTCTGTAGGCACTCTAATTGAGTGGTATGATTTTTACATTTTTGGCATGCTGGCCAAAACTATTTCTACGCAGTTTTTTCCGGAGGGGAATGATGTGGCTGCGCTGCTAAGCACACTGGCTATTTTTGCTGCGGGTTTTATTATAAGGCCGTTTGGGGCTTTGGTGTTTGGCCGCCTGGGAGATTTGATTGGAAGAAAATACACCTTCTTATTAACGCTGGTATTAATGGGCAGTTCTACTTTTTTAATTGGACTGGTGCCGGGTTATAAATCTATTGGGGTGTGGGCGCCGTTATTGGTTTTATTGTTGCGTTTAATACAAGGTTTGGCATTGGGCGGAGAATATGGCGGTGCGGCAACTTATGTGGCAGAGCATGCCCCTGCTAACAGAAGAGGTTATTACACCAGCTGGATACAAACCACCGCCACACTGGGGCTTTTTGTGGCACTGGGTGTAATACTGTTTGTAAAATCAAGCATGAGTGAAGCGGCTTTTGATGCAGAATGGGGCGGCTGGCGCTATCCTTTTTGGGTATCTATTTTATTAGTAGGTGTATCGGTTTATATACGAATGAAGATGAACGAATCGCCTTTGTTTTCAAAACTTAAAAGCGAAGGAAAAACCAGCACCAACCCTTTAAAAGAAAGTTTTGGACACAGGGCTAATTTTAAAATGGTTTTATTGGCATTGTTTGGTGCAGTTATGGGGCAGGGTGTAATTTGGTATACGGGACAGTTTTATGCGCAAAATTTTTTAGAAACAAAAGTGATGATAGATTTTGAGCAGAGCCGTACTATTTTATTATGGGCTATTGCTTTTGCCACACCCTTCTTTATTTTCTTTGGCTGGCTAAGTGATAGAATTGGCCGCAAATGGATTATGCTTACAGGCATGTTGCTGGGTGTTATTTTTTACCGGCCCATTTATAGCTCTTTTTTAGAAAGCGTAGCCCCAAAAACTTATACGGGTGCATTGCCTTATATGACGGGTAGCCCCATTATAAAAAAAGAACTTTCAAAAATTAATACTGATAGTTTAATAACCACCACCACTCATTTTGCTTCACCAGAAAACTATAAATATACCGTGGTGGTTACAGATACTTTAACCGCAAGCAGCCTACTTAAAAAAGGAACGCCTGTTGTAAAAAACAGGCATTTGCCCAGTGGGCTGTTTTGGAAATTTGTATGGCTGGTTTTTGTGCAGGTGTTTTTAGTAACTATGGTTTATGGACCGGTAGCGGCTTTTTTAGTGGAGTTATTTCCTACTAAAATTCGTTACACCTCTATGAGTTTACCTTACCACATTGGCAATGGCGTGTTTGGTGGACTGGTGCCGTTTATTGGTTTGTTATTAACCTCCAGCTTTCCTGGCGACCCTTTGGTGGGATTATGGTATCCAATAGGAATAGCTGCGCTTAGTTTTATTATTGGCGCTATTTATCTGCAAAATAAAATTGATACAGACGTTACTGACTAAAACAAATAAAATGAATGTTATAAAAAAGTACAGTGGTTTAATATGGTTGTTGCTGGGGCCAGCTGTAATGTATCTTCTTATTGCGGGTGCGTTGCATAACATTGATCCGGACGGTACTAAAGACATTAATAAACCCATACCATGGATTATTATTATTGCCATATTTACACCAATTTCGATAGGCCTGATGATATTTGGTTACTATGCACTCAAAGGAGAATATGACCACTTAGCAGAAAACTCAGAAGAATTAAACTAATTTACCGTTCTGAGTGTATTTTTGGTTATGAACCGAAAATCAGCAACTACGGTTAAACAACTCTCTTCAGATATTTCCGCTTCCATTGTCGTGTTTTTGGTAGCGTTGCCATTATGCTTGGGTATTGCGCTGGCATCAAACCCAGCAGGGCAAACTATAGTACCTATTTTAAGTGGGGTTATTGCTGGTATTGTAGGCGGTATTGTTATTGGGTTCATTAGCAAATCTCCGTTAAGTATTAGTGGGCCGGCAGCAGGCCTTACGGCTATTGTAGCCGGTGCCTTGGGCGAGCTGCCTTCTTATGAGGTTTTCTTATTGAGTGTAATTATTGCAGGTTTACTGCAGGTAGCTTTTGGATTTTTGAAAGCAGGTTTATTGGGCGATTTTATACCAAACTCTGTTATTAAAGGTATGTTGGCTGCTATTGGCCTTATACTAATACTAAAACAAATACCCCACTTTTTAGGGTTTGATGCTGATTATGAAGGTGACGAATCTTTTTTTCAGGCAGATAAAAAAAATACGTTTACAGAAATTATTAATGCAATACAAAACCCCAATGGTGGGGCCGTTCTTATTGCTGGTATTTGCCTGCTGCTTTTGATTGTGTTGGAATTAAAAGCTGTTAAAAAGTGGAAACTGTTTCAATTTGTACCAGGCCCTTTATTGGTAGTAATAGCCGGCGTATTAATTAATAACTATTTTACTACACATAGCAGTACGTTGGCTTTAAAAGACAATCATCTGGTGGCCTTGCCTGTTTTAAACCACCCTTCAGAAATTATAGCGGTTTTACCCTCACCCGATTGGGGTAGTATATTAAATATTAAAGTTTGGTTGATAGCTTTTACGCTTGCTGTTGTTGCCAGCCTTGAAACTTTATTAAGCATAGAAGCAGTGGATAAACTGGACCCTCAAAAAAGACTAACCCCCAATAATCATGAACTAAAAACACAAGGTATAGGAAATATTGTATCTGGTTTTTTAGGAGGGCTGCCAATAACCAGTGTAATTGTAAGGAGTTCTGCCAATGTAAATGCTGGTGGTAAAACAAAATTATCTGCCATTTTTCATGGCATATTGCTACTAGCTGCCACATTGTTTTTTCCAAAATGGATTAACTATATACCACTTTCTGCTTTATCTGCTATTTTAATATTTACCGGTTACAAACTGGCTAAAGTAAGTTTGTTTAAAGAATACTATCAAAAAGGATGGGATCAATTTTTGCCCTTTATTATTACCGTTGTTGCCATCATTTTTACAGATTTATTAAAAGGTATTGGCATTGGTGTAATTGCCGGTTTCTTTTTTGTTTTACGCAGCAACTTTAAAACAGCGGTGTTTGTTATTAAAGACGAGGAGGATCGCTACCTCATTCGGTTTAGAAAAGAAGTATCTTTTATGAACAAAGTATTTGTAAAAAACTCTTTTGAAAAAATACCAGACAATACTGCTGTTTTAATTGATGCCACCCATAGTGATTTTATAGACAAAGATATTATTGAGATTGTAAACGATTTTATTGTAAACGCTGGCACCCGTAACATTCGTGTTTACATAAAACGGCGCCAGGGCGATGACCGTGAAATTTTTATTGACCCCGAAAAAAGGGTAACCGAATAAATAAAATAGTATGAAAAGTTTTGAGAAATTATTACTTGAAAATAAAGCATGGGCTGGTGAGCAATTAGAAAATGACCCCGAGTATTTTATACGCTTGGCTAAAATTCAGCAGCCAGAATTTTTATGGATTGGTTGTAGCGATAGCCGCGTGCCAGCCAATGAAATTACTGGCACTCAGCCTGGTGAAATTTTTGTGCACCGCAATATTGCTAATATGGTAGTGCATACCGATTTAAATTTATTATCCGTATTAGCTTACGCGGTAGAGCACTTAAAAGTTAAACACGTTATTGTATGCGGACATTATGGCTGTGGTGGTGTTAAAGCAGCAATGTCTCATCATAATCTGGGCATTATAAACAAATGGCTCAGAAATATTAAAGACGTATTTCGCTTTCACGAAAGAGAACTATTGAATATTCAGGATGAAGAATTGCGTGTAAACCGCCTGGTAGAATTGAATGTACAGGAACAGGTATTAAATCTTGCTAAAACATCTATTATTCAAAAAGCCTGGAAAAACGAAAACCGCCCACACCTGCATGGATGGGTATATGGCTTATCTAACGGTTTACTAAAACCGGTATTTGACATGCCCCCTGGTAGCCCTTTGGAACATATTTATGAGTACGATGACCTGTAAAAAAAATTGAACGGCTTTCTTCTCAAAAGATTTTTTTCCACAAAGACATATAGTAAAGAAAAGTTGGTTTACATCATTTATGACTTAGTGGCAATTTTCAAAACCCTTACTTTTCAGACAGCCTGTTTCTCTCTTACATTAAATAACTATCTTTCACTGCACTAACCGTTTTTTTAAGTTTTACCTTAACCCATTTTGCTGTTTATGACAGAAGCTCTGCTGAAAGGACTGACAATAGGGTTCATACTGGCATTATCTGTTGGGCCGGTCATTTTTACTATTATTAAGCAAAGTATTAATAATGGGTATAGGGGTGGCTTTAGTTTTGTAATAGGTGTTTGGTTAAGTGATATTTTTCTGGTGATATTGAGTAATTTTTTTTCTGAATGGGTTGCCACCATTCTGCAATACAAAAGAACCATTGGTTATGTAGGCAGCATCTTTCTAATAGCCATGGGCATCTTTTTTGTTTTTTTTAAAAAAGTAATTGTTACAGAAGATAATATTTTACCAGAACTGAAATTTCGGAAAAGAGATGTTACCAAAATAGCTTTATCTGGCTTTCTTATTAATACCCTAAACCCAAGTGTATTTATTTTTTGGCTACTATATGCCACAACCACTGCTGCTAAACACAATTTAAAAGAACGGATACTTATTTTTTCTGTTTGCTTGTTGGTAAATATGCTGGCAGATGTTTTAAAAGTACTTATGGCGGGTAAACTAAGGCAGCGTCTCACCGTTAAAAACATTACCATTATAAATAAACTTTCCGGTAGTATTTTACTGGGCTTTGGCATAGCGTTATTATACGGGGCACTCTTTCTGGCCAATAAAGTAAATTAAAACCAAGTTTAACAAATTTGTCCAACCCCCTTTCACACCAACACTGTAACTTTCTGTTATGATTAAACTACTGCTGGTTTTATTTTTTGGGTGCACGGCAACCATGGACCTGCAAGCACAAGCCAGCGACTTTATTGTAGTAAAAAAGAAAAACGGCCACACACTAAAAACATATTTTCCGGGTTTACCTATTACCTTTTCTACTATTGATAATTTTTGGGTGCAAGGGCAAATAACAGCCATAAAAAACGATACCGTTTTTGTAAACCAGCTCATCATTCGCAGCTTACCTACAGTTTGGGGTGTAAGTATTTTAGATACTGCTGGCAGCTTTTTAACACCTGTACATTACAGAGATATTAAACAGGTGGTTTTTGATACCCGCCGTCGCGGGTTTTCTTACATTACAGATGGCACTTTACTAATGCTTGGCGGAGCCGGATATGCATTGCTAAATGTAATAAACGGAGCTTACTTTAAATCGCCACTCTCCTCTTCAGATAATAAAAAAAGGTTAGGTATCGCATTAGGTACTGCCGGAGCCGGTTATATACTTAACCGCATACAAAAAAGCAAACACAAGCATTATCATGTAGCGTATGTACGTATGACGGAGGTAAAGAAGCAACTACGGGGGTTTTAGTTTTGCTCGTATCTTCACCGCCGCTAAAATAAAAGCATTTATGGCCAAGGCACAAGGTGGTTTTTTTGCCAGGGTATGGCGTATTACAAAACGGGTATTTCTTATTTTGTTTATAGCACAGCTGGTTTACATTATACTATTAAAGTGGGTAAACCCACCTATTACCATTACACAGTTAATAAGCTGGATAAGTGGCCATGGTTTAAAAAGAGATTATGTAAGTAAAAACAACATCAGTTATCAGGCCCGCCTGGCAGTAATTGCATCAGAAGACCAGTTATTTGCAGACCATAGTGGTTTTGATTGGAATAGTATTGAAAAAGCCATGCAATACAATCAAAAAAAACCCAATCGCATCCGCGGCGGCTCTACCATTAGCCAACAGGTGGCAAAAAATGTTTTCTTATGGCAGGGGCGAGATTATATACGCAAGGGCCTGGAAGTATATTTTACTTTTATGATTGAGTTGGTTTGGGGCAAAGAAAGAATTTTAGAAGTTTATCTGAATGTGGCAGAAATGGGCAATGGCATTTTTGGTATTGAAGCCGCAGCACAATCTTACTTTAATAAAAATGCGACCAGCCTCACTCGCACAGAAGCCGCCATGATAGCAGCTTGCCTGCCCAACCCCAAACGTTTTACCGTAAAACCCATTTCAAAACCAGTATCCATACGTTACCCTTGGGTAATACGGCAAATGAATAATCTGGATGGGGATGAAGACATCAGCCGCATCATTAATAAAGCCATTCCTGCTAAAAAGAGCAATAAAAAAACCAGGTAGCCAGCATTCGTGCAGGTGGCGGCATTCGTTGCGTCGCACACT
>REAR01000127.1 GCA_004295245.1 Sphingobacteriales bacterium
GGCGCCGACCAAAACTCATGCCCCGGTGGCAAACCCAATGGCAGCAATACATATGCCGTTAGATAAAGGCTACCGGTATTGGTATACGCATCTGCAATGACGGCTTGCTGGCTGCCTACTAAACCCAATGTTAAATAGCCCTCAGGTGTAAAGCTATTGGGCACAAAAAGATGTTTGAGTACTGCTGTTAAACCACAGCGTACCTGTGCCGGTGTAATGCCTTGTGGCAATGACTGGTCTAGCGCCAGCTTTGCTAAGGGTTGAAACAAACCTGCACGATAGGTGGAAGACCTACCAAAGACGGGATAATACCCTTCTGGAGAAATAAAACGTTCTTGCAGATAAGCATACCGCTGCATGCGTTTATACGCTTGTTTATATTTTGCATCGGTCATACGGCCTTTTTGTGTATTCACCCGCAACACTTCGCACAACATAGGGTGAATAACATAGCCGTTGTAATGATCAAAATGAAAACGGGCACCATCGCTGTACCAGCCATCGCCCACATACCAGCTTTCTATACTTTCTATGGCGGTATCAATACGGGTGGCATCAATGGCTTCATCAATACTTAGCAAAAAACTTTCTATAATAGCAGCAAACAATAACCAATTGCTTTTGTAAGGCGTTATCTGCCGCATGTTTTTAAACTGGCTGATAAAACGTTCTTTTGTTACTGCATCTAATGGATGCCATAAAACCTGTGGTGCTGATAAAAAGGCCTGCGCTATAAATGCAGCATCTACCAATGGTTGCCGGTTGGTGCTACTACCCCAGTTGAGATAATCGTTGCTTTGCGGGTTTACGGCATGTTGTAAACTTTGCTGTGCCTGTAATAACAATTGCTTTCTTATTAAGCCTTCTTTACTATCTTCTTCCGGCAGGGCAAGAAACGGCGCAATTCCTGCCAGCAGCCGGCCTAGTGCTTCCATATACGCCACATCGGTGGGGCGTTTATCCCAAGTGGGGCTTAAAGCAACAGGCATTGTATTTTTAAGCTGCCCCCTGCTCATGGGTTCTAAAATGGGGGTTGCAATTTTATTTAAAAGAGCTACCCAATAATCCCGATCGCTTGCCTTTAGCGTTGTACTATTATTATTAACGGGTGCGGTGGTTGCTGTTTTTAAATGTTTGGCAGCACCAGAAAATAAAAAGCCCAGCGCTGGTATGTTTTGCAGAAAGTGACGTCTTATCATTATTAAATTTAAGTGTTTATGATGTTGTATACAAAGAACGGCGGCCAAAGGCCGCCGTTCTTTATTATTTAAATTAAATAGATTAATTACAACCCAGCAACTCGCACAGCTTTGCTGTCAACGCTTCACCTCTTAAATTTTTTGCAATAATGGTTCCGTCTGGGCCTACTAAAAAATTTTGAGGAATGGAAGATATGCGGTATTTAACTGCCACTTCGTTACTCCAGAATTTTAAGTCGCTTACCTGTGTCCATGCCAATTTATCATCTGCAATAGCTTTTAACCAGGGGGCTTTTGCCCGATCTAATGAAACGCCCAATATGGTAAAGTTTTTGTCTTTAAATTTTTCATAGGCCATTACCACATTCGGATTTTCCTGCCGGCAGGGGCCGCACCAACTGGCCCAAAAATCTATCAACACATATTTTCCTTTAAAAGAAGAAAACGCCACCGCTTTACCACTGGTATCTGCTTGTGTAAAATCTACAGCCCTGCTGCCAACAGCACCTACTTTTGCATCATCAATGGTCTGGCGTAAAATTTTACCATAAAAATTTTCCTGTGCTACAGGGCCTAATTTATCAAAACGGTTTTCAAGTATTGCCATGTCATCAGATACTTGTGAGGTTACCAGCACCATAAAAGAACTTACCGGCGAGGTGCTATAATCTGTAATATATTTTTCTATGGCTTCCTGTATAGAAGTAAAACTTCTTGCCGCTTCCAGTTGAAGACTATCTGTGCTCTTACCTGCGTTTAGCTGTTGCACAATAACCGAATACTTTTGAAACAAAGGGTTAAATGTATTTTGAAAAGCTTCAAATGCCTGCTGTGTTGCAGCACCTTCTACTTTCAATTTTTGTACGTCTGCTGCTGTGCCACTAATGGTAACACTGCCATTATCTAAAAAAAGCAGGGCTTTCTTTTTACTATCTGTAAAGTTCAGATTTAGCAAAGAAGCTTCCCGCAGACTACCTTTTAAAAGAAAGTTGCCGTTTTTTACAAAAGCCTTGGCAATGGTATCTCCCGGTGTATTGGCATCGTTTAAAAAAACCAGGGTGTTTTCTTTAACCCCTGTAACCATTCCTTTTATCTCTAGTTGCTTTTGTGCTTGTAAAGCAAAAGGCAATACCAATAAACCAACAATCAATGCACGCATATTATTTCTTTAAATGTCTTTGTTGTAAAACGTAAATAACGTCTTGCAAAGTATACCCTTTGGCGTTAAGTAAAAGCAAATAATGAAACATCAGATCGGCGGCCTCATTCATAAACAATTCCTCATTGGTGTCTTTTGCTTCAATTACCAGCTCCACCGCTTCTTCGCCTACTTTCTGCGCAATTTTATTTATTCCCTTTGCAAACAATTGTCTTACGTACGACTTTTCGTCTGTTGAAGATTTGCGCAGCTTTATAATATCTTCTAAATAAAACAAAAAATTATCAGAATGATTGCGCTCACTCCAACAGGTATCGGCCCCGGTATGGCAGGTGGGCCCAAGTGGGTGGGCTTTAATTAAAAGCGTATCATTATCACAATCCACCGCTACCGATTTTACTTCTAAAAAATTACCACTCTCCTCACCTTTCGTCCATAAACGGTTTTTACTGCGACTGTAAAAAGTAACCTTACCGGTTTCTTCTGTTTGTTTCAGTGCTGCTTCGTTCATAAAACCCATCATTAATACTTTGTGGGTATCGTAGTCTTGTATGATAGCAGGCACCAGTTGGTCGGTGTATTTTTTAAAATCAACTCTCATTGTAGTATTTATTGGTGTAACCAGCGGCTGTAAGTTAGCGCAGCATCGTTGCGTCGCACCCTTCAGCCTCAGCTTGTTTATTCAGCTTTATTGTTTTCTTCTTTTGTTTTGTGCAGCAAATCTATCAGTTGCTGTTTTTTATCGTCCATCCGTTCCTGCCGTTCTGTTCTTCTGTTTTCCATTTTCTTTTTCATAAACAGATAAATGGTAAATGCAATAATCAATATAATGCCAATTAAAATCATAATCGCATGGTTATTCCTTCATGCTGCAAATATCGTTTTAAATCAGGTATGGCAATTTCTTTAAAATGAAAAATACTGGCTGCTAAAGCTGCATCGGCTTCTGCCGTTTCAAATACCTCTTTAAAATGTTGCAGGCTGCCACCGCCGCCGCTTGCAATAACCGGCACCGGCAATACTTTGGCTAACTGGCCGGTAATGTCTAATGCAAAACCTGCTTTGGTACCATCATTATTCATAGAGGTTAATAAAATTTCACCCGCACCCAAACCCACGCCTTGCTTTGCCCAATCCATACATTTTATATCTGTTTTGGTGCGGCCCCCATTCAGGTACACATACCATTCGCCATCTTCTTCTTTCTTGGTATCAATGGCCAGCACCACACACTGGCTGCCAAATTCTTTTTCCAACTCGCTTATTAAAGCCGGGCGTTTAAAAGCAGCAGTGTTGACAGAAATTTTATCGGCACCATTTTGTAATAACACCTGCACGTCTCCCACGCTGCTAATACCGCCACCAACCGTAAAAGGGATATTAATATGGTGTGCAATTTTATTTACCAGTTCACTCAATGTTTTTCTTTTTTCTACCGTAGCAGTAATATCCAGAAACACTAATTCATCAGCGCCTTGTTGTGCATACAACGCACCCAGCTCCACTGGGTCTCCGGCATCTCTCAGGTCAATAAAGTTGGTGCCTTTAACAGTGCGGCCATCTTTAATATCTAAGCAGGGTATAATTCGTTTGGTTAAACTCATTGTGCTGGTGTAATTATTATTTAAGTGTTACACAAAAAATTTCAAATCACTAATTTTTATTCTTCCTTCGTAAATGGCTTTGCCTACAATTACGCCGGTGCAACCAATGGCGGCCAACTCTTCCAGGTCTTTAAACTGACTAACCCCCCCACTGGCAATAAAATGTAAACCCGGAAATTTTGTAAGAATGTTTTTATACAGATTAGTAGAAGGACCTTCTAAACGTCCGTCTTTACTTACATCGGTACAAAAAATTTGCTGTACGCCGTGGCCAATATATTTTTCTATAAAATCATATACCCAAACTTCCGTAGTTTCCAGCCACCCGCCCACGGCAATTTTTTCATTCTTCACATCGGCACCCAATAAAAATTTATGGGCCCCAAATACCTGCAGCCAGCGTACAAATTCATCTTCGTTTTTTACAGCCAGGCTGCCTACTGTTGCCAGTACAGCGCCTGAATTAAATAC
>REAR01000036.1 GCA_004295245.1 Sphingobacteriales bacterium
GCAAAAGAAAACGGATTGGGCTGTATTGGCATCATTCGTGGCGAAGCACCGGCTCATTATTCAGCCACCTTAACCGATGCACAAAATATGGGCATGCAATTGCAATTCATCAGTCGTGATGCATATGCTCAAAAAGAATCACCCCATTTCATTACTGCACTACAAACGCAAAATCCCAATGCTTTACTGATACCAGAAGGTGGTAGCGGCCCACTGGGTATTGCTGGTGCTGCTACTATTCTACAAACTATTGATACACGGCCTTACACTCATATTGCCTGTGCTATGGGTACGGGTACTATGCTGGCTGGTTTAGCAATAAATTTATTGCCACACCAGCAATTAATAGGCATACCGGTATTAAAGGGTTTTAACCAGTGGTTAGCAACACAAACTATTATTAACCCCCAGCTATTACACCAGGTACAACTATACCATAACTACCATTTTGGCGGCTATGCAAAAAAAAATGAAAGGCTCTTTCATTTTATGAATCAGTTGTACCAACAAACGGGGCTGCCTACAGATTTTGTGTACACAGCCAAACTGCTTTATGCAGTTACAGATTTATTTGAGCATGAAATTTTATTACCGTCTCATCGTTTACTGGTAGTGCACAGTGGCGGACTGCAGGGCAACCGTTCTTTACCAAAAGGTTTATTAGCATATTAACAACTAAGTTTTTTAAGCATGAAATTTGGATAGATGCTGCGGCTATCTTTGCAACACTAATCTGTTAACTATTTATACTCATCAATGAAGCGTTGGGCTGTTTTCTTTCTGGTGGTTTTATGCAATGGCAATATATTGTTGGCGCAGGATATGTTACCAAAATTTTCGCTACTAAACAAAGGCAATGGCCGTATTGTAGTTAGCTGGAACAACCCCTATAGCAACGCAATTAAACAATTAAGCATTCAACGTTCTTACGACAGCTTAAAAAGTTTCACCACTATACTTACACTGCCAGATGCTACCGTTCCTCAAAATGGTTTTGTAGATACCAAGGCCCCTTCAGATAAAATGTTCTATCGGTTATATATTTTGTTAGACAGTGGCGTGTATTTGTTTAGCAAAAGCAAACGCCCCGTTTTAGATACTATTAAAGCAAAGCCCACCATCAGTGCTACCGGTGTAGTAGAAAAAGAGCCCAATTACGATTTGCCCGATGTGCAACCCAAACTAATTGATAAAGATAAAATACAACGCCCCGGCCAGCAGCAGGAAAACATAAAACCTAAAGAACTGCCAGAGCGTATTATTTATATTAAAAAGAAAGATTCATTGGTAGCTGTTATTGGAGAAAAAAAGATGAAGCCCTTTAAAGATTCCATTGCCTATAAAACTAAAGACACGTTATTGTATATAACCATCGATACCCTGCTGATAAAACCTTTTGTGCCTAAAGAAGTGTACAAGCCCTCTAAATATGTGTTTACAGATAAAGATGGTAATATAAAAATTTTACTGCCCGATGCCGCACAAAAAAAATATACCCTTAAATTTTTTGATGAAGATGGCAGCGTATTGCTGGATATAAAAAAATTACCTGAGGCCGTTTTAATACTCGATAAATCTAATTTCCACCATGCCGGCTGGTATAAGTTTGAGCTGTATAATAATGCTGAGTTGGTAGAACGGCACCGCCTTTTTTTATCAAAAGATTTTTAAGCGTATTTCAGCTTTACATCAAACACTTTTTCAAAATTACGCTGCACCTGTTGCTTTACCGTTTCATAATTTAATGTTGTGCCCAGTTCTTTTTCTAAAGAGGTTACCTGTTTATTATAGATGCCGCAGGGCACTATATAATCAAAATAGCGCAGGTCTGTATTTACATTAAAAGCAAAACCATGCATGGTAATCCATCGACTGCAACGCACCCCCATTGCACAAATTTTTCTTTCCTTTCCTTTTACCGTTGCATCCAGCCACACTCCTGTTTCACCAGTGCTGCGTTCTCCTTTTAAACCATATTCTGCTATGGTTAAAATAATCACTTCTTCCAAATTGCGCAGGTAGCGGCCAATATCTGTATAAAACTTTTCAAGGTCAATTATAGGATAGCCTACTATTTGTTGCGGCCCGTGAAAGGTAATATCTCCGCCACGGTTGGTTTCAAAAAAAGAAATGCCCTTTTCAGCAATTGCTGCTTCAGATAAAAGCACATGCTCCATTTTACCACTCTTACCCAATGTATAAACTGGCGGATGTTCTACCAACAATAAATGATGTTGTGTGGGCACAGCCGTTGCATCCACCGCTTCTGGTGTTTTCCAATAAGCTGCTTTTGCCTGCACATTTTGTTGCAGCAAAGCCTCCTGGTAATCCCAGGCAGTTTTATAATCTGTTTGCCCCAGGTCTTTAAAATTAACAGCTTGCATAGCCGGCAAAATTAGTTTAATAAAGTCAATTTATATTTTGTTGCCAGCAGCGGTGTTTCATGGCGGCAGCCGTTGCGTCGCACTCTTGTGCTGAAGAGTGCGACGCAACGGCTGCTTAATAGTAGCACTTAGCTGGTAACATAATTGTTTTAAAATTTTCTTGATGGTTTATCTTTGCGCAAACTTTTTACCAACACATGGCCCAGCAAGCAACACCCGAAGATTTTATAGATAACCCGGAAGGCGCCGAAGAACTGTATGAGCGGTTTGCTATTACTATTGATAAAGGACAGGAGCCTCTGCGCCTTGATAAATTTTTAGTGGCCCGCATAGAGAATGCTACCCGCAATAAGGTGCAAAAAGCTATTGAGGCCGGTCGTGTATTGGTTAACAACAAAGCCGTGCAGCCCAATTATAAAATTAAACCGGCCGATGAAGTGGTGGTGTACAGTGATAAAGAAGTGGTGGGCGAAGAAATTATACCCGAAGCAATGCCGCTGAATATTGCTTATGAAGACACCGATATTTTAATTATTAATAAACCCGCCGGCCTGGTGGTGCACCCCGGCAGTGGTAATTATAGCGGCACACTGTTAAACGGTGTGGCCTGGTATCTTACCCAGCAAAACAAACAGATTACAGAAGATACCTTACCCCGCTTTGGTATGGTACACCGTATTGATAAAAACACCAGCGGCTTAATGGTGTTGGCAAAAACAGAAAAAGCCGTTACCTCTTTAGCCAAGCAATTTTTTGATCACTCCATACAACGCACGTATATGGCATTGGTTTGGGGCGATGTGAAAGAAGATGCAGGCACCATTGTAGCACATGTAGGCCGCTCTTTAAAACAACGCAAACTGTTTACCGCCTACCCCGATGGTGAATATGGCAAAGATGCTATTACGCACTATAAAGTATTAGAGCGTTTTGGCTATGTAACCTTGGTAGAATGCAAATTAGAAACCGGCCGCACCCACCAGATACGGGTGCATATGCAACACCTGGGGCATCCATTGTTTAACGATGATACTTATGGTGGCGACCGCATTGTTAAGGGTACAGTATTTACCAAATACAAACAATTTGTAGATAATTGTTTTGATATGTGCAAACGGCAGGCGCTGCATGCAAAAAATATTGGGTTCATTCACCCCACCACCGGAGAGGAAGTATTTTTTGATAGCGAGTTAGCTACCGATATAAAAAATGTGATAGAAAAATGGAGGGGCTATGTTAAAGTAAAGGGAATACCGGAGTAAGCGAGTCTTTACTTAGCAAAAGTCATTTTATAATCTACCCGTATTTTGCCTTTGGCAATATCATCCAGTTTGCCCTTCAGTAATTTTCTTTTCAAAGGTTTTAAATAATCTATGAACAGTTTTCCTTCTATATGATCATACTCGTGTTGTATTACACGGGCCGTAATACCATTGAATGTTTTTCTGTGCTGGTTAAAATTTGCATCCATATACTCAACAGTAACTTCAGCTGGTCGGTACACATCTTCACGTACTTTGGGTATGCTCAGGCAGCCTTCATTGTAAGGCCATTCTTCGCCAGCAAAACTTATGATTTGTGCATTAATAAAAGCTTCTTTTATACCGGGCGCATCAGAGTAAGTTTCTTTTTCATCCTCTTCCAGGTTTTCAAAAACCTGCGCACTGTCTACCACAAACAAACGAATATCCTTATTGATCTGCGGTGCAGCCAACCCAACTCCGTTACTGGCATACATGGTTTCCCACATATCATCCAACAGTTTGGCAAGGTTGGGGTAATCGGGTGTAATCGCTCCACTCACTTTTCTTAAAATGTCTGCTCCGTAAGCTACAATAGGTAAAATCATTGGTATAGTTTATTCTTACTGTGCAAATTTAGCGCAGTTCTGGTAAAAATTATTGAGCAGCCAGGTATTCCTGCAGCATTATTGTAGCTGCAATTTCATCAATCAGTGCTTTATTTTGTCGCTGCTTTTTTTTAAGTCCCATTTCTACCATAGCACGACTGGCCATTTTAGAAGTGTAGCGTTCATCAATGGTCAGTTGCGTGGCATGGGTATCTGTATCATCCAAGTTTTTAGGCTCGCCTACCACAATCAACTCAACTGCTTCTGTAGCAAAATAGTTTTTTAAAAAAGCAAACAGTTCTTTGGTGGGTACGGTGGTTAAGCCGGTGGCAATAATCTGCAGCGGGTCTGTAACGGCAATGCCGGTACGTTTTAAACCATAATCCAAACAAAGAATTCTTGCCATATAAAATAATATTGAAGTCAGCAGTGTACCGATATT
>REAR01000103.1 GCA_004295245.1 Sphingobacteriales bacterium
GCAAGGTTATTAATATACGCATTGCCTTTTTCTCCCATCATAGCCCGTGGCACTTTCATTAGAATAGTATAGTTCATAGCCTGTGTAAATCCATGCATCCCACCAATTTCCATTTCAATATCATTTACTTTTACTTTGAAAGGTTTAACCAGTACCTGTCCGTTGGTAAACTCAATATAATTTTTTATGTCTTTAACAGCCACTTGCTGCAATGCTGCAATATTTAAAGTTTGGGCTAATTTTTCTAAAGGTTGAAATTTGCTTAAGAAACCTTGTATTAATAACAGGTTGCCATTGCCGGTTAAAGAGTTTAAATCGGGCATCATATTCTCTCCTAATTTTCCGGTGAAGCTTAACTGCGAGTTGAGTTTACCGGCAATAAATTTCCCAACAGGCATCAGTTGCTGAAAGGTGTTGAATGCATAAAAGGTTTTTTGTACATCCAATTCTTTCAAGTCATAAAATAATTTAATAGCAGGATGCTCTTTACTTTCAGCGGTAGAGTAGGAACCGTTCAATTTTATGCTGCCATCCAATGCGGCAGATTGTATATTGGTTAATGTTATAGTTTCATTGGCCACCTCTAAAGTACCATTTAATTGCTGCAGCACTAATTTATCATATATTACTTCATCAGCTGTGGCATCTAGCACAAAGTGTATATTAGCCGGCACAGCAAATGGTTTTGCCGCAGCTGTGCCTTGTGTAGTGGTGTCACTGGTGGTTCCCATCCATTGGTTAAGATCTAATTTATCTGCTTTTATTGTAAGATGGCAATCTAAAGGCTGTTTTTTTAAAACATAAGGCAGCAGATTATTAATTGCACCATTAGCAGTGAAATTTGTTTGCAGGTAGGTGCCGCTTACTTCATTCAATACTAAATTTTTCGGAGTAAAACTACTTTGTAATTTCTTTAAGGCAATACCCTCTGGGTATGCAACAGAGGCGTATAAAAAATCGCTTAAATAAACTGTACCTCCGGCATCAAAATTTTCATATTGTCCTTTTTCTAATGCAGCAATACTACCTTTCATTGTTACAGCTGCATCCAGTAATCCTTTTAGTCGGGTGTCTTTCTCCAATTTTATAAATTGGGTCAGCTTATCCAGGTATATTTTCCCGTTGGCAGCAGCATCTATATTCATGGCCGTTAAAGGCTGTTGTAATAATAACCGAAAATCAAATGGATCGTTATCAAATTCAATATGCGCTTTTGAAATATCAATAGTGGTATGGTCGGTCACACCATCCGGGTTTTCAATAAGGGCTTTTACAAATATGTTTTTAACTGGTTTGGGCAAATCGGGGTATTTAAAATAACCATCATTAATATCAAGGTTTAATTGGTAAGCTGGCAAGGCCGTATTACTGTATATCCCTTTTACAAAACCGGTAAAAGCAGCGTTCCCTTTTGTTTCAATGTTTGCAAAGTCATGTGTATAAATTACCGGTAATAGCGATAGTATGCTTTTAAAATCAGCAGCGGGGGCTTTAAAACCAATATCCATTTTATAAACACTATCATTAAGTATCTGAAAAAAGCCATTGCTGTTCAGTTGTAAATCATTTAAACGAATGTCTTTTGTGTTAAAGCTATACTTACTCAAATTGTTGTTTACATCAATATCTGTATCAATAATTGTTTTAACAGCCGATAGGTATTTAATGCCGCCATAGTTAATGGTTACCGCTGCTGCGTCGGTATGCGTTTGTAAAATAAACTGGCTATCAGTAAAATCTCCCTTGCCTGTATGGTTCAAATTTAATAGCTCCGTTTTTATATTACTTGCTTTGTCTTCGTAATAAATAGATCCATTATGAATGGTATAGCTTTGCAGCTTCATTTTAAAAGGCGTCACATTTTTGGTAGCCGTATCACTGCTAGCTGGTTTAATAATATCCCAATTGGCTATTCCATCTTTTGTAACCAATGCCCGAACACTTGGAGCATCAACATCAATTTTATAAATTGTATAATCAGTTCCTTTAATAAGGCTTAGTAAATTGAGTACAATCTCAATTCTTTGAGCTTGCAGTAAAGTGTCTTTTTCAAAAACATCGCTACCGGTAATTTGAAAACCATCTATCGCTACAGATGCCCGCGGAAACTGACGAAAAAGTGAAATACTAATATCTTTAAAGTCTGCCTTTGCGTTTAGCCTTTCATTGATTTCTTTCTTTGCAAAATTTAAAATTTTGCCTTTAAAAATATATGGAAGGGCAAATGCGGTACCTATCAGCAGAAATAATATAATAGCAGATACTTTAAGTATTTTCTTAATTCTTTTCATGGTTAGCGGTTTTATATCAGCAATTTAGCCCGAAGCTTGCTATTTTTGGAGTATTATCAACGGTTACATTTTACAAATATGACGCCAGAAAGAGAAGAACGGTTGACAAGTGTATTGAATAAAAGACAAAAAGGGCTAACTGTAATATTGGAAAACGTCTTTGATCCTCACAATGTTTCAGCCGTTTTAAGAACCTGCGATGCTGTTGGAATACAAGAGGTGTTTGTACTAAACACAAAAATCCCTCGTCATAAAAAATGGGGCTTCAAAAGCTCCAGCAGCGCCACTAAATGGTTAACCATACATCAGTTTACAAACGCAGATGAATGTTTTAAAATCGTACGCAATAACTATAGTACTATTCTTGCAACACATCTCAGTACAGATGCAGTAAATATGCATCATATAAATTTTACGCAGAGCATAGCACTTATTTTTGGTAATGAACACAGTGGCGTAACTGAGGAAACTCTTGCTAAAGCGGATGGTAATTTTATCATTCCTCAGGTAGGAATTATTAAGTCGCTTAATATTTCAGTTGCCTGCGCTGTAACAGTGTATGAGGCCATGCGACAGCGCTCAGCGGCGGGTATGTATAATCAGCCATCTTTGCCGCAGGCACAAATACAACACTTGCGAAAAGAATGGGGCTTTTATGATGTCGATGAAACGGATGAAGTATAAATTTAGGATGCCAGCCACAGTACTATTATCAGCAGCTGTTGCGTCGCACCCTTCAACAACCAATCGCTTATCAACAAAAAAAACGTTACAATGAAAAAGAGTATTATCCTATTAACATTCTTTGTATATACTATGGCTACTACTACAGCACAGTCAGTAGAAAAAATGAATATAAATCAACTAAAACAATATATTGATAATGCAAAGAAACCGGTTGTAATAAGTTTCTGGGCAACCTGGTGCGCTTCCTGCAACGAAGAAATTCCTTATTTTATTAGCACTTTAGAAAACAACTACAAAGACAGTGTAGAACTTTTACTGGTAAGTTTAGATTTTAAGGAAGCGTATCCCTCAAAAATTGCAGCGTATGCAAAAAAAAGAAATTACAAAGCCCGTTTAGTATGGCTTAATGAAACCAATGCAGATTATTTCTGTCCGGTGATTAATCAAAAATGGTCTGGCTCCATACCTGCAAATTATTTTATAAATAACAAATCAGGCTATCAGCATTTTTATGAGCGGGGTTTAACACTGCTGCAACTGGAAGCAGAATTAAAAAAAATGGTTGCCACAAAAGGACAACCATAATCTATTTTCCCGGCTGTTTGCACTAACTCTTTCTTTTAATTCCACAACCTACAGAACGGCTTTGTTTAAGTGAGATGTCTTTTTTATTCAGTGTTTCAGTAATGGCTTCTTTTAAATGTTTACGGCCTACATTATCGGCATCGGCAGGGTTATCATCAATAGCACCGTGGTAAAGTAGTTTAAGATTACTGCTAAACAAAAAACATTCAGGTGTTCTGTTGGCACCAAATGCATCTGCTATTTCATTACGGCTGTCAACAGCATAGTGCCATTTATAATTTTCTGCTTTGGCAAATTCTTTCATGGCCGCATAAGAATCTGCGGTACTTCTGTAGCCTTCATTAGCGTTTAAAAGTACTACTCCAATATTATTAGCCATTGCATATTCACAAATTTCTCGGGTGCGTTCTCTATTTTTTAAAACATAGGGGCAAGTATTGCAGCTAAACATTACTAATAAACCGTTTTCTTTTTTTGCACCAGCAAGAGTTATCAGGTCTCCACTAACATCTTTCATTTTCACGTCCGCTTTCGGAAGGTCGCTGCCAATAGCCAGGGTTTCTTGCTGATAGCGGGTAAAAGAAAATAAACCAATCAATAACACTAAAACAAAATACTTTCTCATATACATAGGTTTTATGTTTATAAAAATAAACGGGTAGCATAAAGTTCGTTCTTTTTTTACTTGGTAGCCAGCTCTTTTTTTTCTGCAGCAGCCCGTTGTTGCGCCATATGTTGTAATGAATGAATACTTACATTTAACTCGTACCCAATTAATAGCGCCAAAGAATTGATAAATACGATACTCATAATTACAATTACTGAGCCGATAGAGCCATAAAGAGCATTGTATTTGCCAAAGTTGTTTACAAAAACAGAGAAAAGTATAGTGGCTAAAATACTTAAAAAGGTGGCCAGCAAGGCACCCGGAGAAACTATATCCCATTTCTTTTTAACAGAAGGAGCATATTTATATATAAAGGCAATAGAATAAAATACAAGGGCCAGTATAAAACCCCAACGTATATAACCTATAAACGACAATAAAGATTTATCTTTTATACCCAGCCAACTCAGTACCGTGCCTTGCAGAATTAATAACATTAAAGTAGCAAACAGCAATAGCATAATTAAAATAGTAAGCCGGATGGCGTTCCATCTTTTTTGCAGGCCATTGCGTTTTTCAAAACCAATATAGTCTTTGTTAAAAGAACGCATAATACCCATCATGCCATTAGAGGCAAAAAATAAAATCAGTATTAGGCCAAACGATAACAAACCTGTACTGCTATTATCTAAAAACCCATTTACAAATTCAATAAGGTTAGCGTTATGTTCTTTGGCGGGTACGATATCTTTTATTAATTGGCTTACCTGTAGTTTAATTACTCTTTTTTTTATAAAAGGCAGGTGCGGTATTAAAGAAAATAAAAACAGGCACATGGGTGGTATGGCCATAATGAAATTGTAAGAAATAGCAGCAGCCCTTTCTGTTAATCCTGTTTTGCTTAATTGCGATCTGAAAAAGCCAATTACATCATACAACGGCACACCCTGAAAGCCGGGCAGAATTATTTTTTTCGTTTTTGTTTCTAAAAAACGAAAAAGTACTGTGCCTCTGATTAATCCTTCCAGTTTGGTCATGTTTAGTTACTATCTATTTGTTCGTTGGCTTTTTTCTGATTCATTAATTTATCCAATGCCTGCTGGTATTCTTTTGCCAGTTTAAGATGCGCTTCGTAAGTAGCTGCAAAATTATGGGTGCCATTAAACTGACTGCTGGCAACAAAGTAAAGATAGTCGGTTGTGGGTGCATTTAAAACTGCATCAATAGTAACTGCAGCGGGAGTACAAATGGGCCCTGGCGGTAACCCCGCCACCCGGTAAGTGTTATAAGGAGATGCTACGGCCAGATGTTTGTAATAGATACGTTTCAAACCAAAATCTTTTAAAGCAAATTTTACAGTCGGATCGGCACCTAAACGCATGCCTTTTGCCATACGGTTTAAGTATACACTGGCTATCGTGCCTTTTTCGAAGTGGGCATTGGTTTCTTCTTCTACAATGCTGGCTAATGTGTAAACTTGTTCTGGGGTTAATCCTTTTTCTTTGGCTTTACTAATGCGGCTGTTATTCCAAAAACTGTTTTGTTCTTTTTGTAATGCGGCAATAATTTTTGAAAGCCCGGTGTTCCAATAAAAAGTGTAGGTGTTGGGAAAAATCATGGTCATGGCAGTATTAGAGTCTAAACCATATTTGCTTAAACTATCATTACTGTTCAGGTATTTTATTACTGCTGCTGAGTCGCATTCAAACTTACGGCCAATAAGTGCTGCTAAATTTTCTTTAGTACGCAGCTTGGTTATTACCAGGTTTACGGGTGTTTGTGTGCCATTGCGCAGCATGCGTACTATTGATAAAATACTGCTGCCTTTTTTTATATCGTAACGGCCAGCTTTTACTTTGGCTGGATAATTTAAACGGTTGCTGATAAAATTAAATGTGCTGTTGCTGTTAAGCACATTACCTTTTTCTAAAGTACCAGCCACCTCATTAAAAGTACTGCCTGTTTTAATATATAGTGTATATACTTTGTTGGTGAAATTAGTGCCCGGGCCTGCTATCTTCCAGCCGAAGAATGCGGCTATAAGTACCAATACTGCCAGTATAATGATAATTGTTTTTTTCATTGGTTATAGTTGTTGAGCTCTTGCTTTTATCTTTTATTGTTGCTCATTGTTATGCTGTTAACAGGTGCGACGCAACCACTGTTGCCAGTAGCCGTACCGCTGGCTACAAAATTATTGATTGCAATATTGCAGCTATTACAGTTGAAAATAAATAAAAAACCCCGTTGTTTAGAACGGGGTTTATAAATATTGTTTTTTAAAAATTACTTGGCCGGCACTGGTGTTGTTTGCTGTACTGGCGGGGTAGCAGCAGGAGGAGGGGTGGTGGTACGGGTATCCACACTCTGCGTACGATCGGTACCTGTGCTAACCGTTTTTGGAATAAATACTGCAGAAAAAATACACAGCAAAGCTACTATTGCAGCAAAAGCCCAGGTTCCTTTCTCCAATACATCGGTGGTTTGTTTAACACCCATAAACTGGTTGCTGAAACCAGCAATACTTCCGCTAAGGCCACCGCCTTTTGGGTTTTGTACTAATACAATAAAACCTAATACAGCAGAGGCAACAACTATCAATATCACAAATAAAACGGTCATGTTATTTAGTTTTTAATTCTTCTATTTTGGCTGCAAAATAAGCAGATTTAGAGGGATTCTGCAAACTTAATTTCTGGTATACTTTTATGGCTATTTCATGCAGGCCCTGCTTTTCAAGCACCTCGGCCATTGCTTCGGTAATTATTTCTTTTTGCTGTACAGATTGCTCTGCATCGGTAACAATTTTCTTTTCTGCCAGTTGACCCATTGGCTGGTCCATATCTACTTTTGGCCCTTTTTTCATGGCTTTAAGCCATTCTGTAAAACTTTTAAGCTGTTTGCCAAAGTTGTCTTGCGGGTTTTCATCCAGTTTGCCCGCTTTAATGCCGAGGGCAGCAAAATAATCGATGGTGTGGTAGGGTTGCAGCTCTAATTCTAAAGCCGACGTATCTAAAGCGACAGGGGTAATTGCTGGTGTTGCAGTAACAGCAGGGCTGGTTTCAATAGCCATTTCTTGTTCGGGCGTTGGCATTGGAGCTGCTGCTATTGTTTCTGGCACAACTGTTTGGGCTATTGTTGCTTCCGCTATTGTTTCAATAGTTGCTGCTTCTTCCGCAGGCGCTTCTATTGTAAAATTGGCGGCTGTTATTACCACAGGCTTATTATCTGCAGCAGTATCTAAAACAGCTTCTGGTGTTTTAGGCATTATTACGCTGCTGGCATTATTGGTTAGCAGGTATTGCAACCAAAGCGGATTATTAAAATAAAGGTTTGTTTTTTGTAACTGCTGCTGAAAACCGGGGTGCTCCTGCTGCTGCATTTTTTTTAACAATAAAAAATGGGCAGTAGCAAAGGAAGGATGGGCCTTTGTAATACGTAGCAATTCTTCTGTAGCCACCAATTGCAGCGAGGGCTGGTGTAATAACTGCTGAACGATATTATTAATAAGTTGCTCCATTTAGAATGGCAATATACAGGCAAATCACCAATTGGAAAAAATGCGGGTAAAAATTTCATCAGTTAGGTTGCGAACAATGGATTCGTTCAACTGCCCCTCTGCTTGCTGAATACTTAAACTGGCCGAAAAATCAAAATTACGGCTTACATCGGCCTCAAAACTTTTTTTATCATCTAAACGGTTGGTAAAAACCAAATGCACCATTACCGTTAAACGGTTGGTGGCGGCCTGGTTGCCAGAGATACCAGAAGTACCAAAACTATAGTCTGTAATAGTGCCGCTTATTTCATAATGCGCATCATCGCCCTGTATTTGTGTAAGCCGCGTTTGGTTGTTTACCTTTTGCCGCAGCTTATCAGTTAATTGCGGACTTAATTGCGGGTTTATATACCGGGCCCTGTTATCAATATAATTAATGCGACATGTTTTTGCATTAGGGTCAATAGAAACATCTTTAAACGAATAGCGAAAGCAGCCGCTTACAACCAGCAGCATGCAGCCTATTAATAATGGCACTATTTTTTTTGAAATCATCATTTGTTCTTTATGCAGCAGCCGTTGCGTCGCACCCTTCAACAGTATAACCACAGGCTACTTATTTTACTCATCAATATCGTACTCTTTCAATTTACGGTATAAAGTACGTTCACTAATACCAAGGTCGGCAGATGCATCTTTTCTTTTACCCCGGTGTTTCTTGAGCGCTTTTATAATCAGTTCTTTTTCTTTATCCATAATGTTTAACGATTCTTCTACTTCTACGTGGTGGTGAATATCGTTATGGTCTATAATAACCGACTGGTTGCCGTTTGTATTATTCATTACAGAAGGTTGCACTAGTGTAGGCTGCAGCGATGCATTGCCATTATCTGCAGGGTTATTATAATCTCTCATCAATACTTCTGTAGCCATTCTTGCTGCACCCGCATTAGCAGGGTTTTGCAAAATTTCCACAAACATCTTTTTTAATTCAGTAACATCCTTCTTCATGTCAAAAAAGAGCTTGTATAATATTTCTCTTTCATTAGCAAACTCAGCCTGGCTTACACTACCGGTTCCGCCTGCTAATACCGGCAGTCGATTATTAGACTGCTCTGGTAAAAACTGCTTCAAAGCATTTGCCGTAATTAATTTATCCTGGCTTAGTACAGAAAGCTGCTCTGCAATATTCTTCAATTCACGCACATTACCGGGCCAGGGATAATTTATTAACCAATTTTTAGCTTCATCCTCTAATTGTATGGGGGCCGCTTTATAACGTTCTGCAAAATCAACCACAAATTTTCTAAAGAGAAACATAATATCTTCTTTGCGGTCTCTCAAGGCCGGCACTCTTATGGGCACTGTATTTAAACGGTAGTATAAATCTTCTCTGAAACGGCCTTTATGGGTAAACTCTAACAAGTCTTTATTTGTGGCGGCAATAACCCGTACATCTGTTTTTTGCACTTTACTGCTACCCACCCGTATAAATTCGCCGCTTTCTAAAACACGCAATAAACGGGCTTGTGTACCTAATGGCATTTCACCAATTTCATCTAAGAAAATAGTACCGCCATTCACTGTTTCAAAATAGCCTTTGCGGCTGTCAACCGCACCGGTAAAACTTCCTTTTTCGTGGCCAAACAATTCAGAGTCGATAGTGCCCTCTGGTATAGCACCGCAGTTAACAGCTATAAACGGGTTGTGCTTGCGTGCAGATAACGCATGTATGATTTGAGAAAATACTTCTTTACCCACACCACTCTCTCCGTTTATTAAAACACTCAGATCGGTGTTGGCAACCTGTACCGCCACGTTTAACGCATAGTTTAACGAGGGTGAATTGCCAATAATACCAAACCTGTTTTTTATACTTTGTAGTTCCATGTTGTTTACTTAATCTTCTTTTTTAAACGTCGGCTAATTTACCCATTAATGTAGCTTTTGTGCAATCGGTAACTGTTACCATTGCGTAATCGCCTTTTTTAAAATTGCTGTTTCCTTTTGCAAATACAATTACTTTATTGCGGCTGTTTCTGCCCATCCAGTCTGCGCTGCTCTTCTTACTATCGCCTTCAATTAATACCTTAAAAGTTTTACCAAGGTCTTTTATATTGCTCTCTTTCGATAACAGGTTTTGCAGGTCAACAATTTCCTGAAGGCGGCGTTTTTTTACCTCCAGCGGTACATCATCTGTAAAACGACGGGCAGCCAACGTGCCCGGTCTTTCGCTGTAGTAAAACATATAGCTTAAATCGTACTGGCTGTAACGCATCAGGCTTAATGTATCCTGATGTTCTGCTTCTGTTTCTGTACAAAAGCCGGTTATCATATCGCTGCTGATGCCGCAATCGGGCAAAATTTCTCTTATACGATCAATTTTGGCCATGTACCATTCACGGGTGTAGGTACGATTCATAAGTTGCAACACCCTTGTATTACCACTCTGCACAGGCAAGTGAATGTAATTGCAAATATTTTCATATTTGGCTATGGTAAAAAGCACTTCATCTGTAATGTCTTTTGGGTGAGAGGTGCTGAAACGCACCCTTAATAACGGAGATACCATTGCCACTTTTTCTAACAGGTTGGCAAAGGTTACCACCTCATCGTTTTGTTCATCCATCCAATAGTAGCTATCTACGTTTTGTCCCAGTAAGGTTACTTCTTTAAAACCCTGCTCAAACAAATCGCTGCATTCTTTTACAATAGAGTGTGCATCGCGGCTACGTTCGCGGCCGCGGGTAAAAGGCACCACACAAAAACTGCACATATTATTGCAACCCCGCATAATACTTACAAAACCACAAACACCATTGTTGCCTAAACGTATGGGGGCAATATCTGCATAGGTTTCATCGCGGCTTAAAAGTACGTTTACTGCTTTTTGCCCGGTTTCTGCTTCTTCAATAAGACTTGGTAAACTGCGGTAGGCATCGGGCCCCACCACCATATCCACCAACTTTTCTTCTTCTAAAAATTTGTTTTTCAAACGCTCTGCCATACAGCCCAATACGCCTACCAGCAGGCCGGGTCTTTGCAGTTTGGCTTTTCTAAATTCTGTTAACCGCTTGCGCACCGTTTGTTCAGCCTTCTCTCTAATGGAGCAGGTATTTAAAAAAACCAGGTCGGCTTCTTCTGCATTACGGGTGGCACCAAAACCATTTTCGTTTAAAATGGCAGCTACAATTTCACTATCCGCAAAATTCATTTGGCAACCGTAGCTCTCTATATAAAACTTCTTTTTATAGCGGTTTACCTCGTTGGTAAAAGGCGCAAAAGCCTCTCCCTGCCGGGTTTCATCAATTTCTTTATGCAACAATCCTTCCTGCATGAATGAAGTAATTTTTTGTGGAGTGCAAAGATAGCGAAAAACCCAAAATGGTGACAGAGTGGCAGCAAAGAGTTGGATGATTGGTAGTAGCCCGGCAGTAGATGGTGCCCCAGCCCCGGTTGCGTCGCACACTTGTGCAGTTGAATACAAGTCCGCAAGTCCGGTGTCGGAAAGCCTGAAAGAATTTTACACTATCCGCAATCAGCTTTCCAACTTCCGGTCTTGCCGAGGTTCCGACTTGCTGTACAAGTGTGCGACGCAACGGCTGCTGACCTGTGCTATACTGTCCATCCCTAAACCAATATAACCGCTTACTTATTAAGCGGTTTTTTAATAAAAAGCGCATGCTATTTTTATAAACAATAATGAAACTGAGAACAACCTGTTTATTACTTTTATTGTGGGCCAGTGTAAGGGCACAGCAACCGCTGCCCGAAATGCCGGGTATAATAACAGGCAACCTGCTAAACGACAAACAAAAAGCACTGGCTGCTGCAACTGTGCAACTGATACCGTACAAAGACAGCAGCGCCAAAAAACTACAAGTAAGCGATAAAGAAGGCGGGTTTAATTTTGCCAATTTACCCATGGGTTATTACCGCTTAAGGGTTAGCTACACGGGCTTTCAAACCTTGCAATTAGATAGTATTTACCTGCGTGCCGACCGCTACGATTTTAATATGGCCGATTTGGTTTTACACTTGGCATCATCGGCTAGCCTTGAAGAAGTAATTGTGTTTGCAGAAAAACCTTTAATAGAAACCAAAGACGGCAATATTACTTTTAACGCAGCAGCTTCTGCACTTAGTGCCGGCAGTACTGCCAGTGAATTATTAAAAACTGTACCACTGGTAAGTGCAGATGCAGATGGCAAATTAACCGTACGCGGCAAAGAACCAAAAATTTTGATTGATGATAAGCCCGTGCAATTAAACGCCCAGCAATTGCAAGACTTGCTGGAATCGATGCCCGGCAGTTCTGTTGAAAAAATTGAAGTAATGACCAACCCGCCACCACAATATGCCAGTGAGCAAGGTGGTGTAATAAATATTGTAACCAGAAAAGGGAGGGTGGGTTTTGGAGGTAGGTTAAATGTATCCGCAGGTTCTCGCGGAGAGTATAGTACTAACCTTAATATTAACTACCGTAAAAATAAACTGGCTATAAACTTTTTAATTGGCACCGGCTACAACCGCTTTAATGGGGGCGGCTTTACCAACCGAGAGAATATTTATACCGATTCTTCTAACTACTTCAGCAATATAAACCAGTTTAAAAATCGCAATGTGCGGCCCAATACCCGCCTTAGTATTGATTATGATTTTGATAAACGCAACCTGCTGAATGTTCAACTGCTATATAACCAGGGTATTTCTAAAAATCAAAGTTGGAATGAATATACCAACCGCAACCAATACAAAGATATTTACCGGTTAAGTCAACGCTTTTTACGCAGCGAAGGAAACAGTTTGAATCCTTCTTTTAATGTTACCTATACCCGCAAAGGAAAAGTGGCCGGAGAACAATTTAGAGTTATAGCCGGCAGTAATTATTCTTACAATCAAAACAACCGCTATTTCTTTCAGCAATTTTTTAACCCCGATTATACACCCAACGGCATAGACAGCACACAGCAACAGTTTAATGATAGCTGGAATAATGGATTTAGTATTAACCTTGGTTATGATAAA
The DNA here is from genome assembly GCA_004295245.1 of Sphingobacteriales bacterium. Lineage (GTDB taxonomy): Bacteria > Bacteroidota > Bacteroidia > Chitinophagales > Chitinophagaceae > JACMLD01. The sequence continues at coordinate 12,698 of REAR01000103.1, forward strand.
CCGCTTAATAGCAAAAAAACTTTTGTTTCAACTGGTGCTGTAATCAGCCGCTCTAACAGCCATGTGGTGCAGCAGGTTAATTTTTTAAAAAAGCCCGAAGAAGAATTTGTACAGAGCGATTTGTTGAGCAACGATTTTAAATTTCATCAAACCGTAATTAGCTACCGTGCCAGTGCAAGGCAAATTGTAAAAGAAGGAATATCTTTTACAGCTGGTGCTTCTTTTGAACAAACTTTTGTAGCCTTTGCACTTACAAAAGCCACTGATGTTGATAATAACTATGGCCGCTTTTTACCATTTGCCAACTTTAACCGCATGTGGAAAGACCGGTGGAATTTAACTTTTGCATACCGCCGTACCATTCGCAGGCCGGGCATTGGCGAAATGAACCCCAGTATTGATTATGCCGACCCCTATAATATTCGTTTTGGTAACCCTTATCTAAAGCCTAGCCTCAGCCATAATTTTGATGTGGTAACGGGTAAAACCACGGCTAAATTCTTTTTCAATTTTGGGTTGGGCTTTAATAAGGTAGAAGACATCTATCAATCCATCAGAACCCTGCTGCCTGATGGTAAAACACAGGTAACGTGGGATAATATCAGTAACCGGCAGGAATATGAAGTGAGTCATTGGGGCGGTTATACCCTCTCCAAAAAAATGCGCCTCAACTACAGTGCTTCTTACACATATAACCAATACAGTTTGTACGACAGAACTAAAAACCGCTATCGCAATGGGGCCTCTTTTACTTCCGGGTTAAATGCCAGCTATATACCTAAAGATGTAATGAACTTTACTGGCAATTTTACCTTTAACCGGTTTGCCAATCCGCAGGGCCTGGTACGTTGGACGGTTTCTATGAATATTGGAGCGCAGTATAAATTTTTTAAAAAGAAATTTATTGTAACGGTTAATACCATCGATCCGTTTATACAGCAGCGCTACAGAAGTATAACCTATGGCCGCAATTTTATTAATGAAAGTTACAGCACCACCCGCACCCGCAACTACCGCATTACATTAGCTTATACTTTTAACCGTGCTGCTAAAAAGCCTGCAAGCAAAAAAATAATTACACCTGTGAAAGTAAAAAAACAAGCAGGTAACCAGCCGCAGTAACTCCGGTTAAGTCCCGAAATTTCGGGATTGCGTCGCACACTTGTGCAGTTGAACACAAGTCCGCAAGTCCGGTGTCGGAAAGTCCGAAAGAATTTTACACTATCCACAATTAACTTCCCGACTTGCAGTCTTGCCGACTTTCCGACTTACTGTACAAGTGTGCGACGCAACGATGCTGCCCCCTGCACTGCTGCTGGCTACACCATTTTATACAATTGGTAAAGTTTAATAGCTTCCATGGCTTCTTTAACATCGTGCACCCGCAAAACAGCTGCACCATTTTGCAAGGCCAGTGTATTAACCACGGTGGTACCATTTAATGCTTCTGCAGCGGTAATGCCCAAAGTTTTGTAAATGGTGCTTTTGCGGGAGAGGCCGGCCAGAATGGGGCAGCCCAACTGATTAAACACTGCCAGATTTTTTAATAATTGAAAGTTATGCGTGGCATCTTTTGCAAAGCCAAAGCCGGGGTCAATCAACACATCTGTAATACCAGCAGCTTTGCATTGCTGTAATTGGTTAATAAAATAATCCAACACCTCAACAGTTACGTTTTTATACTGCGCCATTGCTTGCATGTTTTGCGGGTTGCCCTTTGTATGCATGCACACATAGGGCACATTTAGCCTGGCAACGGTGCTATGCATAGCTGCATCCATACTGCCACCACTTACATCATTTACCAAACTGGCGCCGGCAGCAACAGCGGCGGCGGCGGTGCTGGCATAAAAAGTATCAATAGAAATAAAAACAGCAGGGTAGGCCTTTGCCAACGCAATAATGGCGGGTATTACTCTTTCGGTTTCTTCATGGGCCGCTAATAACTGGCTGTTGGGCCGGGTGCTTTGGCCGCCCACATCAATAATGGTGGCCCCATCGGCAATCATTTGCCCGGCTTTGGCAATAATAGCATCGGTAGTGTTTACGCGGCTGTCTTCGTAAAAAGAGTCGGGGGTGATGTTGAGAATGCCCATTACAATTGGTTCATCAATAAGTAGCAGGCGTCCTTTACAATTAAGCGTAAACATTGCGGTGTTCTTATTATTTTTGAGCGATAAAGGTAATGGGTAAAATATAAATACTGTAGTGCCCGCAAAGCTTAGTAACATTACAGATGCCTGCTACCGGCACATTTAATTTTTTTATGACAGCTACCAATATACAGTACGATGCAGCTATTGCTGCCTGCAGAGATATTTTTTTAAAAAAGACCAAAGATTATGGCACCAGTTGGCGGGTGCTGCGTACCATTGCTGTGGTAGATCAGATTTTTATTAAAGCCAAACGCATTCGCACCATACAAGAAAACAGGCAGCAGAAAATTGGAGATGATATTGTATCTGAATTTAAAGGCATTTTAAACTATGGTATTATTGGCCTGATACAACTGGAACTGGATAAAGACGAGACGGAGGAATTGCCGGTAGAAAAAGTAGAAAATTTATACAACAACAAAGTGGCTCAGGCAAAAGCATTGATGCTGGATAAGAATCACGATTACGGAGAAGCATGGAGAGATATGAGCCAGGAAAGTTTTACAGATCTGATACTGGCAAAGCTGCTGCGCATCAAACAAATTATCAGTAACCAGGGCCGCACTATTATAAGCGAGGGCATTGATGCCAACTATTATGATATTATCAACTACTCGGTTTTTGGTTTAATATTAATAAACGAAGGAAAACACAGCACATGAAATGAGCTATAAAATTTTCGAGCTAATATATTAGGTGGCGATGGAAATTTTATAGCGAATAACAGGTGGCCATATACAAAAAATAAAATTTGCACATGAAAATAGTTTTGGGTTTAGCACGGTTTATTGTTGGGGTGTTGTTTATTTTCAGCGGCCTGGTAAAAGCAAATGACCCGTTAGGGTTAAGCTATAAAATGCAGGAATTTTTTGAAGTATGGGGCTGGCATTTTTTAAACGATTACACACTGGCTTTTTCAGTATTGATGATAGCTTTTGAAATTATTGCAGGCGTGGCCGTGCTGCTGGGCTGGAAGATGAATTTGTTCAGCTGGTTATTATTACTGCTGATTGTTTTTTTTACGTTCTTAACCGGCTATGCATTGTTCAGTGGCAAAATACGCAGTTGCGGTTGCTTTGGAGATTGTATACCGCTTACCGCCGATCAATCGTTTATGAAAGATATTATTTTGCTGGTGCTGATAGTATTCATTTTTTTTTACCGAAAAAAAATACAGCCTGTTTTTAAACCGGCAGCAACCATCAGCTTATTATTATTGACCACATTGTTTTCTTTTGCGGGGCAATGGTATGTGTTAAAATACCTGCCGGTGGTAGATTGCCTGCCCTATAAAAAAGGCAATTATATACCCGAAAAAATGAAAGTACCCCCCGGTGCTATACCAGACAGCACCGCAGTAACCTTTGTATATGAAAAAGAAGGAAAGCAACTAGAAATAATCAATAATAATTTCCCTGATGATTTTGATGACTCTATCTATCATTTTATAAAGCGGTACGATAAGCTGGTACGTAAAGGCAATGCAGAACCGGCTATTAAAGACTTTACCTTAACCACGTTAGATGATATTGATTCCACCCAAGACTTGCTGGCAAAAGAAACTACGATTGCTTTACTGTTCTATAATGAAAAAGAAACCAACCTGCTGCCATCATTTGAAAATACAGTAAAGGCATTACAACAAAAAAATGTGTCGGTTTATATAGTTACTTCAACGCCGGATAAAATAAAAAACAAAACAATGCTGCCTGTTTTAAAATGCGATTATGTAGCCATTAAAACAGCGGCAAGAGCCAACCCTACTTTATACCTTATAAAGAAAGGGGTGATATTAAACAAATGGGCCGGTGCCAATTTTGATAGAGTGCAGTAAGAAACGCAGCGTTAAAAAACCAGCTTTGCTTATTACTAACTTAAATTGAAAATAAAACAAGTTCATTGCTGCAATTCATTATAAAACGGGTTATGTATGGCATCCTTGTAATGTTGGGTGTTGTGATATTGGTGTTCTTTTTATTTCAGGGTTTTGGAGACCCCTCACGTTTGGTAATGGGGCAACGGGCCGATGCAGCCACACAAGAAAATATCCGTAAAGAATTGTACCTCGATCAACCAAAATGGAAACAGTTTTTTTTATACCTCAACGATGTTTCACCCATCGCCCTTCATACCACAGATGATATTGCTACAAAAAAATTAAAAGGCTTTTTTATTGGCGGCCAAACCAAGCTGGCTATTAAAGCGCCTTACCTGCGCCGCAGCTACCAAAGTAAAAAAGAAGTAAGTGCAGTTTTAATGGAAGCACTACCCGGCACGTTGTTATTGGCTACAGCAGCTATGTTTATTGCCACATTCTTTGGCATTTTGTTGGGTGTTGCAGCGGCACTTAAAAAAGATAGCTGGCTCGATACTTCAGCCATCTTCAGCAGCATACTCGGTATTTCTGCGCCCTCTTTTTTTATGGGTATTATCATAGCCTATCTATTTGGCTTTGTACTTACCAATTATACCGGCCTGCACATGACGGGTAGTTGGTTTGATTTGGATGAAACTGATGGACACCGCTATTTCACTTTTGCTAACTTAATACTGCCCGCTATTACATTGGGCATACGACCACTAGCCATAATTACACAGCTTACCCGCAGTGCCATGCTGGATGTAATGAACCAGGATTATATTCGCACCGCCATAGCCAAAGGGCTGCCTGCGTGGAAAGTAACCTGGAAACATGGTTTGCGAAATGCACTCAACCCGGTTATTACCGCTATTACCGGTTGGTTTGCAGAATTATTGGCGGGTGCCTTTTTTGTAGAATATATTTTTGGCTGGAAGGGCATTGGCAAAGTAACCGTAGATGCTTTAGAGAAATTAGATTTTCCGGTAGTAATGGGCAGCGTATTAGTATCGGCCGCCTTTTTTATTTGTATCAATATCCTGGCCGATCTCTTATACGGCATTGTAGATCCCCGCATACGACTGCAATAAAAAACGGCCACTGTTGTTGCAGCGACCGTTTACTATTTCATAAACAACAAATAATTATTGCAATTCTATCTGACCGCGTATTTCACCACCGGGGTTTAATGCCGTATGAATATTAATATAATATTCGCCCGCCATTAAATCACTTTCTGTGTACACAACACCGTCTAAAAAGAAAGAACCACTAAAAGTACCAGAAGCTGCAGCCGGAAAACCAGAAAAACTCTGAATAACGGGAGCATTGAAACCTTTCTTAGCACGACCGTGCAGATGGTAACCTGTAATAGCACCACTTAAGCTGCTCCAGGTAACTTTATAATACAATCTCTTTTCGCTTTTATTGTATTCAACATCCATAGTGCCGGCACCGGGTCCTGGCTTTTGAGGCACTTCTTGTGTACCACTTAATGCTAATCCGGTTTTACGAATCACATCCACTTTAACCCGGTCATCGCAAGAGTTAAATACAAAAGCACTGGCTACTAAAATAGTAATAATAGTTAGTCTGGTAATTCTCATAACAGTTAGAAATTTGTGGGCAAGATAATGAAATAATTGAAATGGCCTAAAAATAGTGCAAGCCCTTTTCAGTTCCTGCCGCCTGCCCATAAACAGGGTGTTGCCGGCTTGCTCAAATTGGTTAATTTTCCAAAAATATATCTTCATGAATACTAAATGTTTTTTACCGCTGGCATTGCTGGGCCAGTTGTTTTTTACTGCTTGCAATAACAATACGGGCAATACTGGTACCACGGTTGCCGACAGTACACAAAAAACAGCCACCACGGGCATGCCGGCTTGGGCATTGCAGTCTAATATTTACGAGGTAAACCTGCGCCAGTATACCAAAGAAGGCACCTTCAACGCCTTTACGGCACACCTGCCCCGCCTGAAAGAAATGGGGGTAGACATTCTCTGGTTCATGCCCATTACACCCATCAGTAAAATAGACAGAAAAGGAACCCTTGGTAGTTATTATGCCGTGCAAAACTACCGGGCTACCAACCCAGAGTTTGGTACTATGGAAGATTGGAAAGCCCTGGTAAAAAAAGCCCACGAGCTGGGCTTTAAAGTAATTACCGATTGGGTGCCCAACCACACCGGTGCCGACCATCCCTGGCTCACTACCAATCTTAATTTTTATACACTCGATAGCACGGGCAAAGCCAAATATGCATTTGACTGGAGCGATACCCGCGACCTGAATTACGACAACCCTGCCATGCGGGATAGTATGATTGCTTCTATGCAGTATTGGGTAACCGAGTCGGATATTGATGGCTTCCGATGCGATGTGGCGCATGAAGTACCCGCCGATTTTTGGAAAGAATGTATTACCGCACTAAGAAAACAAAAGCAGGTATTTATGCTGGCCGAAGGCGACCGGGGCGATTTACACACCGCCGGTTTTGATGTCAGCTATCCATGGGATATGTTTCAGACCATCAAACGCATTGCCGCCGGACAAACCACCGCCACCGCAATAGATACCATATTGCAGCGGCAAGACAGTACCTTCCCCGCAGGCGCAGTGCGATTATACTTTACCAGCAACCACGATGAAAATAGCTGGAATAAAAGCGACTACGGCACTTTTCCCGGTGCAGTGCATGCCCCCTTTGCCGTTTTTACACAAACCATGCGCAACACATTGCCATTAATATACTGCGGACAAGAAGAACCCGTGCTGCGTAAAATAGAGTTTTTTGAAAAAGACCCCATGGAGTTTGGTAAATACCAACGGGCCGCTTTTTACAAAACATTGTTAACCCTGCGTAAAAATAATACCGCCCTTGCCACCGATGCCGCCTTTGCAAAAGTAAATGTGGGCAATGCCAACGCACTCTATGCATACACCCGCCAAAAGGGTAACGATAAAGTATTGGTGATACTTAACCTTTCTGCA
>REAR01000258.1 GCA_004295245.1 Sphingobacteriales bacterium
CTGAGTTGCTGCGCCAGGTTTTTATCAGATGAAGTTTTTATCGATAGTTGATTAATATAATTGGCAGCCAGTACTTTTTCTTTTTTTGCATCTATCAATCCCCAGCTTTCTAATTTTTTTAAAACGGTGATGCTGATATTTGATTTGATAGTTTGGTTCAATACCAGTCCGTGCAGTTTACGGTCTTCCGGCACCAATGCAATACCGGCAGCAATGGCATCTGCTGGTTTTTTAATAGATACAGTTTTATTATTTACAGCAATAGTTCCGCTGCCATTTTTAGGATGCAACCCAAAAATAGTTTCCATCAACTCTGTTCTACCGGCACCCATCAAACCATACACACCTAAAATTTCGCCTTTGTGCAAATTGAAAGAAACGTCTGATATAATATTGTTGAAACGAAATAGCGGATGTTTTAAACTGCAATTGTTTACAGATAATAAAACTGGCGCATCACTTATCGTCTTGCCCGATTTTTCAAAACCTAATTGCCGACCCGTCATTTTTTGTATCAGTGCATCTTGCGATACAGCATTCATTTCTCCTGCAGCTACTGTTTGCCCATCTCTTAAAATAACATAGTTGTCTGCAATGGTAAACAGCTCTTTACAATCGTTTTTCCCTCAGCTTTTAATTGTGTAATGATGGAAAACAAATTGTCCACTTCTTTATCGCTGATGGCTGATGTGGGTTCATCCATTATAATTACCGCAGCATTGGCGTACAAGGCTTTTGCAATTTCCACCAATTGCTGCTGCCCAACTTTTAATGTGGCAATCGTTGTATCAGGATGAATATTGAGATTTATTTTATCCAGCAATATTTTTGTTTGCTGCTGCATTTGCTTTTTATCCAGCACTCCAAAACTGTTTACCAGTTCTCTTCCCAAAAAAATATTTTCTGCCACTGATAAATACGGCACTAAGTTTAATTCCTGGTGAATAATGGCGATGCCTGCTGCTTCGGCATCTTTGGTGCCGGCAAACTGCTGCATTTTTCCGTTCAGTATAATTTCACCTTCGTATTGTGTGTGCACCCCACTAAAAATTTTCATGAGCGTGGATTTGCCAGCTCCGTTTTCTCCAATGATGGCATTCACTTTTCCCGGGTGTAATTGCAGGTTTACATCCGTGAGTGCTTTTACACCACCAAAATTTTTACTGATATGTTTTGCTTGCAGCATTATGACTTTATTGAAATGCGAATGGGTAATAATTCCAAACCCTGCCAGTTAATATGTGCTGCGTTTATTTCTACCGCTGCTACTATATTTACAACACTGCCTTTTTTAACAGTTGTTTTAAAAGGCGGCAACACTTCAGTACGAATAATTTTGTTCAGTGCTTCAGAAATATTATTAAGGTCGGCAGTATTGGGATAATCTTTTACCTGCAACAAACCTGAAGCATCCCTCACCGCATTTCCATAAATAAATTCAGTGGCAACACTTATATGTAAAACAGCATCACCAACCGCTACATCTACCAGTACTTCGTCTTCTTTTACATCCGTTGCAACCCCTTCTGTTTTTACCAGCGCATACCGATAATTGCCAACAGCCAATGAATTGCTGTATTTACTAAATCCATCTGCTTCGCTTTTAGTAACTGCAT